>DASRZG010000536.1:0-5298 GCA_035686585.1 Phycisphaerae bacterium | reverse complement strand
CCTGCACGCCGACGCCGTCGACCTGCTGGGCGACGCCGGGCGGATCCTGCCGCCCATCGGGGAGCGGCTCGAGCGGGCCCTGCGAGACGCCGTCGGCGAGGAGCTGATGGACCCCTTCGGGCTGAACCTGCCGACCTGGGGGCAGACGCCCGGGGGGATCAACATCCCGAGCATCCTGTGGCTGCGGAATCTCGCCGTCGCCTTTGACATGGTCGAGTACGGCAAGATGCGCTACAACCTGCTCGGCAGCGGCGGGCACTGGTTCCCGGGCAACACCGCCGAGAAGATCGACGAGGTGGATCTCACCGAGATCCTCGCGGACCGTCCGCTCGCCGCGCGCGTGCCCGGCCTCCTGCGCGAAGCCCACCGGATCCTGGGCGCCGAGCCCGTCAAACGCCTGTCGCAGAGCGACTGAGCGGGCCCGCGCCGTCACAACGGGCTCACCGATCTGTCTCAACCGGATTTGGACTCATCGTCTGCGGGGAAGGTCGGGTCTTCACCGCCGCCTTCGATGTCCTGGATCGCCTGCTCGAAGAACCTGCGCTGGGCGGGGGGCGCCTCCCCGACGGCCTTCCGCAGGGCGGGCAGGGCGGCCTTGGCGACCGGGCCGAGCTTGCCCAGCGACCGCGCCACCGTCACCCGCAGGTCCATGTTCTTGTCGGTCAGCAGGCGGGCCAGGTCCGGGACGGCCGGTTTGCCCGCCGGGCCCGCCTCGCCGAGGGCCTCGGCCGCCCGCGAACGCATGGATCGATCTTTGCCCTTGCACGCCCCGCGGAGAAAGCGGATGAGGTCGGGCCTGTCTCGCCCGAGCCGCGCCAGCGCCTTGCACGCCTCGCCGCTCATCAACTGGTCTTCTCCTTTGGCGATTCCCAGGAGGAGGGAAACGGCCGACTCGCCGGCGGGGCCCATGTTCCCCAGGGCCCGGATCGCCTCGGTGCGCACCGAACGCTCCTTGTCCTTGACCGCCTTGATGAGCCTGGGCATGGCGATTCCGGCGACCGGACCGAACCGCCCCAGCGCAAAGACCGCCCTCATGCGGACGTTGGGCACCTCGTCGGCGGCCGTGCGGAGCAGGGCGGGGATCGCGGAGACGGGGACGGGCTCCATCTCGGCCAGCGTGAACGCGCACCGCTCGCGCATCATCGGCTCGGTGTCCTTCAGCCCTTCGATCAGGGCGGGGACCGCCGGCGGGCCGATCGCCTGCAACAGCGTCTTGACGTGCTGCCAAAACCGCCAGTCCTCGCCCACCAGCATCTTGACGATTTCCGTGTTGACCTCGGGATGCGCCTTGCCGATCTTCGTCAGCGCCGAGACCACCGACGCCTTCACCGTCTCATCCTTGTCGTAGTAGCCCTCCACGAGGTGCGGCAGGGCGGGTCGGGCCGCTGCGCCCATCAGGTCCAGCGCCGCGGCCGCCTGCCGCCGCTCGAATTCATAACTGGACTTCAGGGCCTTCCCCGCGGCCGGCAGCACCGACGTGTCGGCCGGCTGGATCGTCGCCAGCGCCAGGATCGCGCTGCCCCGCGCGACCCAGTTGTCCATCTTGGAGGCCTTCATGAGGCTGGGGACGGCCGGTTTGCCGATCTCGATCAGCATGTCCGCGGCCAACCGGGTGCTGCGGCCGTCCTCCAGGGCCGTCGCCAGGACGGGGACGGCCTCGGCGCCCATCTTGCGCAGGGCGGCCGCCGCCGCGTCGCGCACCGCCGGCGTCTCGGTGTCTCTCAGGGCGCGGGCGACGACGGTGGCGGCCTCCGCGTCGCCGATCATCGTCGCCAGTCGCTCGATCGCCCGCTGCCGGGCTTCGGCCGACTTGGAGGTATCGAACTGCGTGATGAGTTCCCGAACGGCCTTGCGATCCGGCGGTATTCCGACGCGCGGCGGTGGGCGCTCCTCCCGTCCCCCCGTATTCCCGTCGGCCGGCGCTTCCCGGCCGCCTGGCGTTTCCCGGTCCGCCGTCGTGTCCCTTCCCGCCTCGGCCCTCTCTTCCGCCGGCCGAGACCTCTTCTGCTGCTTTTTCTTTTCACAGCCCGCCACGGCGAGCAGGGCGGCAAGACACAGGGCGACAACGAGCGCGCGGCAAGTCATGGCGTCCGTCCTTTCATCCCGCGTGTGAAGAGCACTTCCCGCTGCCACTTAGACGGCCCGGGCCGCCAGAAGTTCGCTCCTTTTTCCCCGCAGCAACCTCGCCCGGGGTGCCGTGGCTTGCGGCCACAGCCGCAACCACGCTGCGACCACCCGTTGTCTGGAAGTTGTCCCGCCCCGCCGGGTCCGGCGGTCAATCGTACGGCGGCAGGAGGGCGGCGTGGGCTTTCATGCAGGCGTCGATGGCGGCGAGGCCGGCCTTCGTGTCGAGGATCGTCGGATCGAGCTCGACGGCCTCGTGGACCAGCGACCGCTTCCGACCCCGGGCCGCGCGGACGATCGTGTCGGTGACCCGGGCGGTCCGCCGGGCGTAGGGCAGCACCGCGGCGGGCAGCTCGATCCGCTCCGGGACCGGCCCGTCGCCCGTGACGAGGCACGGCGTCTCGACGAAGACGTTTCGCGGGAGGTCCGCGATCTGCCCGTCGTTGATCAGGTTCAGGCCGTGGAATGCCGCGGATCGCCCGAACGCCATCGCGGCCACGAAGTCCATCGGCCGCTCCCAGCTCGTCTGCACCGGCAGGTCCGCCAGGTCCCGCCGCCGATCGCCCACGTCGCGCAGCATCGCCAGCCGCTCGGCCCGCTCCTCGGCCGTGCCGTGCTGAATCTCGTGCAGCGGCCGCGACTTGGCGGTCGGTTCCACGAAGTCCTGAAGGTGCCCGTCGTGCGGCAGCGGCAGGTAGCCCGTCCGCTCGAACAGGTCCATGCTGAGCGGGTTATAGGCCGCGTAGTTGAATTCCTTCAGCCGCTGGGGCAATTGCGGCAGCAGGTCGGCGCCCGTCCGGCGGTCGCGCGCCGCCAGCAGCCAGCAGAAGTGGTTCAGACCGGCGTAGGTGAGGGCGTAAGCGTCCTGCCCCTCGGTCCAGGGGTATTCCCGCTCGTCGCCGCCGAACCACCTCCACATTCGCCCGAAGATGCTCATGGCCGAGCTGCAGAACCCGGCCGTCCGGACGCCCGCCTCGTGCGCCGCCTGGCAGACGCGCGGCAGCGGGTTGCAGGCGTTCAGCAGCCACGCGCCCGGGCACAGCCGCTTCATGTCCGCGGCGATGTCGTCGATCAGCGCGATCTGCCGCAGCGAATAGCTGATCCCCTGGACGCCCCCGAACTCGGTGATGATATGCCCGGGGCAGAAGCGGAGGGCGATCTCGCAGTCCACCTGGTAGCACCGGGCGAGCTGCACCGCCGCGGCGCACAGAACGAAGCTCGCGCCCTCCATCGCGGGCCCGCGCTCCGTGTGGGCCGTGATGCGGGCGCCCAGGCCCATGTCCTTCGCCATCCGGCGACCCACGCCCGCCATGGCGCCCAGCGCCTCGGCGTCCACGTCCATCAGCGCCAGCTCGATCCCGTCCAGGCGGTGATCCAGCAGCGCCTGCTTGAGGGCGCTGAGACCGAACACGTAGCTGCCCGCCCCGATCACGGCAACCTTGACTTCCGTCATCCTATCTCCTTTTCCTTTGCGGTGTCCGATAGAATAAACGGGCGCGTGCCTCGGTGTCTCCGAAGAAACACTGTCCGGCCGGGCCCGCGGCTTGAGGACGACACGCGGTCGACAATGGCAACACAGGAGACCCAGCGATGAACGATTCCCTCTCGCAGCGCGTGCGTGCGGCGGCCGTCGCCGCCTGGTGGACTATCCTCATCGGCGCCCTCTGGATGACGGGGGCGTGGCTGACGTACCTGGCGATCCTGTCGGCGCGGCCGGGCTGGGTGCTGACGCTGTGGGGCGGCGGCGAGCTGACCTGGCCGCAGGTCCAGACCCTCATGCTCTGGTTCTTCGCGACGTTCAAGCTGATCCTCTTCGTCGCCGTCCTGCTCGCGATCTGGCTGACGCTGTGGGCGCGGGGCCTGAAGCGGAGCAACGCGTAAGGCCGATGATCCTCGCCAAGCTGCGCGGGTTTGCTTCCGGCGTCGCCCCCAAAACTGGTGACCGCCCCCTGTTGATACCGGTCCTGCGGGGTGTCCCCGACAGCCCTGCCGGCAAAAAGCGACGGAACAAACCCATTTGGCACTCTGGGAGGCATAGGCAAGCTGCATAGCTCTCCTTCCCTCGTTCCCTGCGGCGCCAAGGCGAAAAGTGGCGGAACAAACCCATTGCCCCGGTCCTGCGGGGTGCCACCCACAAGCTCCTGCTTGTGGGTGTCCCCGACAGCCCCGCCGGCAAAAACCGACGGAACGAACCCATTTCCGCCCTGCGGGCGGCCGTAATCCGCAGCCAGTAGCCCGTAGCCGACAGCTCGTCCCCGGCCATTGGCCAGCGCCCGCGCGCACTCCGTCCCCGCTGTTATCTCTGCCGCTAAGTCTACCGCGCATTTCCAGTATCCAAGAAGAATCCGAAAAGGCATCGAAATTCGCACGTCCTCGGGTGCCGACCACAAGCGGAGCAGAGCGCACCTTGCGGGTGCTGCGCCGAGGGCGGGGATCATGGAGTGCGGCGGCCGTGACGCCGCTTTGGCTCATGGCGGGCCAGCGAAAGCGGCGTCGTTGCCGCCGCACTCCACAGGGCGCGTTATCGGTTATCGGGGGACATCCATGGGCGACCCGCCGTCAAGACGGTCGCAGGACGTTTCTCGCGGGTTCTTCCAGCCACGCACGCCGCGCGCCGCGGCCGAAAACCGCGGAGCGGTGCGTGATAGTAGCCACGGGCGCCCATCCCGTGGGAGGCGGGGTCGTGGTTCGCCGGGAGCCCCGGCAGGGGCGATTGCCCGCGCGGCGCCCTGGGAAGGGCACCGCGCGACATGCGGCAGCGCGTGAATCATGGGACCAGGGGGGCAGGCCCCCGTGGTCACCGGGTGCCAACCACAAGCGGAGCGAAGCGCAGCTTGTGGGTGCCCTTTGGCAGAGGCCCAAGTCCGATCAGTCAACATGCGCGGCTTCTTCGCTTGCCCTCCGTCGCCCCCGCGGGTACTATCAACCCATCGCCGCACGCCGGTCCGGCGGCGACAATTCCGCAACAGCGGGTGGCGGATGATCGATACGCCGAGACAGCGGGGATGGGCGCAGGTCCGAACCGAACCGGCCGCGAAAGTGCCTCAACTACCGCACTCCGGCGGAGGTGTTCTGGCGGCCTCGCGTTGCGCTTACGATGTGAATTCGCTGGGGCTTCTTGCCAGGTCCTACCGCGACTCCGTCGCAGGCCGGCTGGCCGAGTGTTCCGGCGCC
>DASRZG010000535.1:0-9086 GCA_035686585.1 Phycisphaerae bacterium | reverse complement strand
CTCATCACCAGCAGCGCTACCACCAGCGCGGGGACCATCGCGAAGACCGTCCGGAACGACAGCGCCGCGCTCATCGCGGCCGCGTTGTGCTGCCGGAGCCGCTGGAGGCAAAAACGCCACAGGTGGATCTGGTAGCGGCAGAAGCGCCCCCATCGGCCCAGCTCCTCGCGCGGGGCCGTCAGCAGGGCTTCGATGCGTTGGCGAAGGGTATCGACGATCTTCATGCCTGTACGCCGAATCGATCGGGGACGGGACGGGTCACTTCTTTTGCTTGCCTTCCAGTCCCTTCTTGAGCATGTCCAGGATGTCCTGGAGCGGGTCGGCGTCGCCGGGAGCCGGGGCCTCGCCCGGGCCGGGCTTGGGCGCCGGCACCACGGCCGGCAGCTTCCCGCCGTTGGTAAGGATCGACTGGGCCGCCTTGCGAATCAGCGGCGCGATGTCAACGCGTTTCCAGTCCAGTTCGGGCTTGGCCCGCGTGCCGCGAAGGGGGATGCTCACGTACTCCCCCTGCAGCGCCTGGGCGAACTGGCCCGCGGCCCCGCGGACGCCCAGCTTCGCCAGCAGGCTGGCGCGGATCGGCACGCGGACGACCAGGTCCAGCGAGTCATCGAACCCCACCGATCCGGAGAAGTGCAGGTCGAAGGCGCCGGCGAAGATGAGCGCGAAGTCCTTGTACCAAATCCGCCCATCCCGGATGGTGAAGTCCGTCCCGCTGACCTGGACGGCCTGGGCGTTGTCCGCCAGCCCGCCCAGCCGGACCAGCTCGCCCAGCGGGCCGGTGGGGGCCATCGTCACCGTTTGCATGTCCAGCCGACCGGCGCCGGTGCCGCGCTGTTTGATCGACTCCGACAGCGGCACCGCCAGGTCGCGCAGCGACAGGCTCATCCTGCCGTCCAGGCGGGCGACGTTGATCTTGCCGAAGATGGGGTTGAACCGGCTGAGGATCAGCTCGCCCACCTCGACGCTGACGGGGACGTTCTCCATCATCTGCAAGCGCCCGATCCGCAGCATCGGCTCTTCGCCGGTGAAGTCCACCACCCCGCCCAGGTGGACCTTGCCGCCGGATGCTCCGATAACCGCTTCCGGAAGCGTAAGTTGCCCCCCCGCCATCCGGGGGGCCAGCTCCGCCTTCTCCAGCGCCACGCCGTACACCTTCGCCGACGCCCAGCCGACGTTGCCGCCGGCGGCCAGCCGGCCAAATGGCGGGCGCAGGCCTTCCTGCCGCAGCGGCCCGGAGGCGGTAAACGAGCTGGCCGCCTCGCCGGTCAGCAGGATCGTCTCGGCCGTCTCCGGCTCGAAGGCGTGCAGGACCGCCAGGACCGGCTCCCACCCGGCCCGGTACTGCCCCTTCAGGTCGAGCACGCGCCGCGTGCGGTACTGGCCCACCGTCCCGGCGGCCGTCGCCGCCAGCAGCTTGGAGTTGATCCGAAAGGTCTTGAGCGTGATCGTCTCGGCGGCCGGGTCCAGCCGCCCGTCCACCTCCAGGTCGATCCGCTTCTCCTGGATCACCTTTGCCCCCGTGCCGTACTGGAAGTCGTCGACCTTGCCGGTCCCCGCCACGTCCACCGCCCCGCCGGCCGAGCGGACGACCGCGGTGAAGCTGGCCATGCCACGGACGGCCGGGGGCTGCTTCCAGCCGGCGATCGGCGCCGCCACGGCCACGCATTGCGCCAGGTCCGCACCGATGCCCACGCTTCCATTGGCGGAAAAGGTCTCGCCGAAGTCGCACCGCACGTCCCGAGCCGTCAGCGATGCCACCGCGGAGGTGACCTTGGCCGCCGCCAGGGCGATCCGCTTGCCGTCGGGGGCGATTTCCGCGCCGGACCACTCGAACGTGGCGTCGGACCTCCCCACCGCCCGGCCGTTGACGCTCAGGCCCACCAGCTTGCCCGCCCCGCCGGTGGCGATGGCCTCGCCCGAAGCACGCCGGCTGAACGTGCACCGCACCTGCGCCACCCCGGCGTACGGGGCCAGCTCCCGCCGCCCGAAGGTCCGCCCCAACCGGCCCAGGTAACCCAGGTCCGCCCGGGAGACGTTCGCGTCGCCGCCGAAGGCGCCGCTGTCCTGGGCGTACCAGCCGGTAAGGCCCGCTTCCACCGCCGGCGCCGCGCCGGTGTCGTCGGCCTGACGGCGGAGCTCGCGGATGCGGGCGCTGCCGGTCAGGTCGGTCCGCCCGCCCGCTGTGGTCACGTTGGCCGTCAGCGACAACCACCCGCTGGGCGCCGGCGCGTCGCCGGTCAGGAACGGCTTGGCGGCGGCGTGGCAGGCGGCCAGGTCGATTGTCGCGTCCACCTTGCCCGTTGCCTCGACCGGACCGCCCCAGCGAACGCGGACGCCGCTGGCGCTCACCCCCGCCATGTCGCTCTCCAACAACAGCGATTCGACGGAGACGTCCCTGGCGGACGGGGCGTAGCCGGCCTTGACCCAGCGAAGTTTGAACTGCCCGCCCGGTATGGCCTTGCCGTCGACGGCCAGATCACGACCGGCCAGATGACCCCCCGCGATGACCGGGGCCTTCGCGCCCGCCCGGGCGATTTCCACTGCTCCGGCCACCGTCCCCGCCAGCCGTCCGAGCCCCGCGGGCCCGAACGGCCGGGCCGCGGCCCCCACGTATGCCAGGTCCACCGCCGACAGGTCGACCGTCGCGCCGATCGCCCCCGTCTGGGCCTGGTGGAAGCCCTGCCCCGCCAGCGAAAGCACCACCCGCTGCCCGTCGGTGACCTTGCCATCGCCCTGGAACGACGCCCTTCCGCCCGTCACCTCGCAGCGGCCCTGCATCGCCAGTTGCCCTGCCACCCGGGGCAGCTTCTCGCCCTTGACGAACCCGCGCGCCACCTTCAGGCACCGCGCCACGTCGGCGGTGAGGCTGAACTGGCCGGCCAGCACCGGGGAATCGCCCAGGCGGGCGGAGGCGTCCTTGATGTCCAGTTTGGCGAAGTCGCTGCGGACGAGCACGCTTCGCGCTGACCGAACCGACCCGTCCGGGCCCAGCTCGACGTCCTCCCACTCGATCTGCACCGGCGCAGCCGATACCTCCTCGCCGGCTGCCCGCAGACCTGCGATCTCGAGCTGTCCGGAGGTCTGGATCGGCGCGGCGTCGCCGGCTCCCCGCCGCAGCGCCACCTTGCCGCGGGCCGTGCCGGCATAGCCGGCCAACTCCCCAGCCTCGGCAAACGTAACGGCCGAGGTCAACTCGCCCAGCTCGACGCGCTGCAGGTCGGCGGTCCCCTGGAAAGACCCATCCACCAGGTCATACCAGCCGGCGCCCGAGGCCTTGACCGCGTCGTTGACCGTGACCTCGGCCGAGGAGGCTGTGTACCGCCTGGCTTTGCCCGCCTCGCGGGTCAGCACGCCGCTGTGGGCGATGGTCGCCCGCTTGACGTTCACCCGCACGCCGCCGGCAGCGCACTTCAGGCCCGCGGCGTTGGCGTTGACCGCCAGCTCCAGCCGGCCGGCATCGCCGGAGCGCACGTTCGCCGCCCCGCCGACCTGCCCGGCGAGGGTGAGCCCTTCCAGCTCGACGAACTCGCTGAGGCTCTGCCGCAGCTTGTCCAGGTCGGCGTCGAAGGTCACCTGCAGGGCCTGGATCGTCCCGGACGCCGCCGCCCGGACGGCGTCGGACGTGACGCCCGCGCTGCGGATGTGCAGCCCCGTCTTGGGCTCGCTGCTTACATTTGCGCTGGCCACCAGCGGGGCGATGGCCACGGGCTTGCCCGCCCGCTCGCCCGTGAGCCCGCGCACCGCCACCTCGCCGGACGCCTGAGGCGACGCGCCGCCGCGGATGGACAGGCCCTTCACCTCCAGCGTCCCGCCGGTGACCTTCACGTCCCGGCGGACCCGCAGCAGGTGCGGGGTGGCCGCGGCCAACTCGGCCAGGTTCACGCTGCCATCGGCGTGGAAGGTGAATTCCGGCAGCGTCACCGGCTCGCCCGCCAGCACAGCCTGGACCAGCTTGCCGGCGTCCACGTCCAGCGGCGGGCGGTCCAGCCGGAACGACCCGCCCGTCTTCAGCTTCGCCAGCGACCCACCCAGCTCAAGGTCCACCCGCGCGTCGGCACCGGACAGCTTCACCTGGCCGGTGAGCTTGATCTCCTCGATCGGCTTGACCGTCCGGGCCGCGCCGGCGTCGACGGTCAGGCCCGTCAGCACCACCTCCACGTCCATCAACAGCTTCTCGGGCGAGAAGGCCGAATCGATCGTCAGCCGCCCCCGGCCGCGAACCCCCTCGGCCCCGGCGGCCTCCGTCAGCGGCCCCAGGTCCACCTGCCCATCGGTCGCCAGGTGGACTTGACCGCTGGCACCGGCCAGGTCCAGCCGGCCGTCGCGGGTCAGGCCCTTCACGTCGAACGTCGCCCGCAGCTTGCCCTGCCCCGGCAGGACCACGGACAGGCTTCCGGAGACGTCCTCCAGCCGAGCCAGGTCGAATTCGCCGGTGACATCCTCGATATCCACCGACCGGCCGTCGGCGGCAACGATCCGCACCGACCCCCCGTGGATCCGCACCAAGCCGCTGATGGGCGGCAGGGGCGCCTCTTCGTCGGGCTCTTCCGTGGGAACGTCGGCCCGGCGGAAGGCGGCCTCCAGCGACGTCCCCGCGCCCGCGCCTTCCTTGTGCACGTACAGCACCAGGCGCGGGGCCTCCAGCGACACCTGCTTGAGCCGCTCCCACGACCGCGCCGCCTGGATCACCCCCAAGGCGTACTCGATCTCTTCGACGTTCACTACCTCCCGGCCGGCGGGGTCGGTCACTCTCAGCCCCTTCACCCGCGTGGGGCCCAGCCAGGTCAGTGACAGGTCGTCGGCTTCGATCCGCCCGTCGATCCGGCCGTTGGCGATCGACAGCGCCAGCCTCGTGCCCGGGCCGGTCGAGACCAAGTACGGCAGCAAGAAGACCAGCGCCCCCAGCACGACCAGTGCGACGACGATCCAAAGGACCCATCGGCGGCGCTTCCTCTGCGGCTCAGCGGCGGCGGAGGCCGTACCGCCGGCCTTGCCTCCGGCAGACACGCGATGCGATTGCTTTTCCCCGCTCATCGGTCACCATCCTTGCGGTTTGCCCCTTCGTTTGTCCATCCGGGCGCCGGTTCCCTATTGTATGCCCATCGGCCGGACAGGGCCACCCCTTCACCGCCCGGCGACGCGGCGATTCGATTGGCCCGCGCCGGAGGCCGTCACTACAATGGCCCGGCAATGTCCGCCTGCGTTTCCATCGCGATCGAGACTTCCTGCCGCCGCGGCGGCGTCGCCCTGGGGGTGGGCGAGGAGCTTCTCGAGGCCGCCGACTTCCAGGCCGACCGCCGCCACGCCGTCCAACTCGTGGCCCGGATGGACGAGCTCCTCCGCCGACACAACCTCGCCCCCGGCGATCTGGATCACGTCTACGTCTCCGCCGGCCCGGGCAGCTTCACCGGCCTGCGGGTGGGCCTCACCGTCGCCCGGACCCTCACCCTCGCCCTGCCGACCCTGAAGGCCGTGGCCGTCCCCACCGTCCGGGTCGTCGTCGAAAACGCCGCCCCCCTCCCCGGCGATCGGTTCGCCGTGATCATGGACGCCAAGGACGAGACCGTCTACGCCGCCCCGTTCACCCGGGCAGCCGGCCGGTTCCTCCCCGCCGCCCCCCCGGAACTTGTCACGGTCCGCCAGTTCCTCGCCCAGACCCCCCGGCCCGTCACGCTCCTGGGCGAGGGCCTGGGCTACCACGACCTGGCCGGCGAGGGCGTGACCATCGCCGCCGAGTCCCTCTGGCTGCCCACCGCCGCCGCCATCTGGGGGGTCGGTAGGAGGCTGGCGGCGGAAGGACGTTTCACCCCCCGGGCGGTGCTGACCCCGCTCTACCTCCGCCAGCCGGAGGCCGTGCGGCTCTGGGAACAACGCCACGGACAGGCCCACGACACCCCCGACGGACCGGCCTGATACTCCATAAGCATCTTTTCTGGAAACAGTTAAAAATAAACCCGTAAATCTCTAAGAATCACTTGACAGATCTGCCCTTTCATGGTTTAATAGTCACTTAGTTGATCATCAGAGAGCCGCCGCGAGCGGCTTTTTTGATGCGCCCACGCCGCTAACGTCCTGTACCCACGTCGCTTGACCCCACGATCCCGGCTTCTGTTCCCGCAGTTGGCGGCCCATCCGGCCCCCGTCACAACCGTCAGATATAAATCCACAAATCCCGGAAAACCTCTTGACAGATCCACCCTTTTGTGGTTAAATAGTTGCTTAGTTAATCATGAGAGGCCGCCGCGAGCGGCTTTTTTCGTGCGCCCACGTCCCTAATCGTTTGTGTGACCGTCCCTTAGCCCCCCAATAGGATCTCTTGTTCGCGCTGTTCGCGGCTCTTCCCCTGCCCCGGCCTCACCCGGGCCAGGGCATCAGGATATCCCCCAGCTCGACCCCACCCGCGATCCGCCTCAGCAGGTCCGCGTGGGCGGACAGGCTTCCGGCCTCGGCGGGCACGTGGGTATCCGTGCCCAAGGCCAGCTTGACCCCCCTCTCCAGGCAGCATGCAAAAAAGGCCGGGTCGGGCGCGTTGCCGTGGAAGTTGATCTCCGCGGCCGTGCCGGTCGCCGCCAGCATCCCGGCCAGGGGGGCGTGCAGGTCGGCCGGGACGGCCCGGCCCGCCCAGCGGAACAGCCGGAACGGATGGGCCAGCACGTCCACCCCGGCGGCGAGGATCGCCTCGCTGGTCCGCAGGAAGGCCCGCGCCAGCTCCGCGTCGCTTAGCGAGGCCGAATCTTCCGCCAGCCAGTGGATCGCCCCCACCAGCAGGTCCGCCCAAGCCCGGTCCTCGTCGCGGACCGTCAGCTTGCCGGCAGCATCCAGCTCCACCTCCAGGCCGACGCGGACGAACCCGCTCCGCACGGCGTCCATGGCGGCGCGGAACTCCGCCATCCGCGACGCCCCGGCCCGACGCCAGCAGTCCGGCTCCCACACGTGCCGGGCCGCCCAGAAGTCCTCCGCGCTGCAGTAGAGCTGCGGGGCATGCTCGGTCAGCACCACCCCCGTCAGCCCGAACTCCCGCGAGCGGGCGACCACGCCGGCCGCGTCGATCCCCCGCCCGCAGTAGGCGAACTCGGTGTGGGCGTGGACGTCGAACAGGCCCATCTCCGGCGTTACCGCCAGCGACCCCCGCTCGACAGACACCTCCCGGCCACGCAGGCGGATCAGCAGGTAATCGAACGGGTTTTCGCACAGGGCGGCCGCGGTGACGTACTTCACGCCGTCGCGCTCGTTGAGGGCCTGCCCCTTGTGGTAGTGCCCGCTGACCGACAGCAGCACCCCGGAGCGGGCGTACTGGCGGAGGACCTGGCGGCGGTTGGTGAGCATGTACGGGTACAGGTGGAGGATCCGCGGGTTCATCGGGCTGTGCTGGAGGGAGACGATCGGTCCGCCTTCCTTGGCCGCCACCTCGTCCAGAAGGCGGATGTCCTCCGGGCGGCGCGTCCCCCACTTGGCCGATTCCCACTGGTCGCTGAAGAGGACGAACCGGTACCCGCCCAGCTCGCGGACGCGGGTGGGCTCGTCCAGCCCGGCCGGCAGGCGGTCGCCGTCGAAGTCGTGATTGCCCGGCAGGACCATCACGGGGGCGTCCCCGGCCGCCGATCTCAGCTCCGCCAGCAGCTCGGCGGTGTCGGCGTCGGCAAAGCCGTCGGACCCGTCGGCCAGCAGGTCGCCCAGGACGGCCACCGCGTCGAACCCGCCCCGGCGGCGGGCGTCCTCGGCCGCCCTTCCGATCAGCTCGGCCCCCAGGCCCGCCCGGCGGGCCAGGTTGTTCGGGTCCGCGTCCACGCGCGGGTTGAAGTGCATGTCGGCCAGCACCAGCAGGCGGAATTCGGGCACAGGCGGCGGCTCCTGAAACGACGCGGGATTGGCACCGGTGAGCGGACGAATATATACTGGTAGCCGCGGATTTCCACCCGAGACTTCCATTCGAGGGCTTCTTGTCATGGCCGATGCGTACAACGCGCTGCTGGGCCGGCTGATCGCCGGTGAGGACCTCTCGCGCGAGCAGGCCAACGGGCTGTTCAACCGGATCATGGACGGCGAGCTGACCGAGGCGCAGGTGGCCGGCGTCCTGGTCGCCCTGGCGGCCAAGGGCGAGACGGTCGAGGAGATCACCGGCGCCGCACAGGCCATGCGGGCCCATGCCGTCAAGATCGACACCGGCGGCCGGGACGTGATCGACACCTGCGGCACCGGAGGGACGGGGCTGAACACCTTCAACATCTCCACCGCGGCCGCCTTCGTCGCCGCCGGCGCGGGGGCGGTCGTCGCCAAGCACGGCAACCGGACCAACACCCGCCCCAGCGGCTCGGCCGACGTCCTGGCGGCCCTGGGCGTCAACCTCGACGCGGACATGGAAACCGTCACGCGGTGCCTGGCCGAGGCCCACGTGTGCTTCTGCTTCGCGATCAAGCACCACCCGGCCATGAAGTACGCCGCGGCCGTCCGCAAGCAGTTGGCGGTGCGGACCATCTTCAACGTCCTGGGCCCGCTGACCAACCCGGCCGGGGCCGACCGGCAGTTGATGGGCGTTTTTGACGGGGCCTGGGTGGAGCGGATCGCCGGGACCCTGGCGGCGTTGGGCGCCAGGCGGGCGATGGTCGTCCACGCCGAGTGCGGATTGGACGAGCTGTCCACCACCTGCCCGACCCTGATCGCCGAGGCGATTGACGGCAAGGTGACCACCCGCACCGTCACGCCGGCCGATTTCGGCCTGCCGGCCGCCGACCTGTCCGCCTTCGCCGTCGCCTCGCCGGCCGAATCCGCCCAGCGGATCCTCGCCGTCCTGGCCGGCGCCAAGGGCCCCGACCGCGACATCGTCCTGCTCAACGCCGCCGCCGCCCTGGCAGTGGCCGGCAAGGCCGACACCATCGCCGACGCACTGCCCCTGGCCGCCGAGTCCATCGACTCCGGCGCGGCCAAGGGTGCGCTGGAGAAGCTGGTCGAAGTCTCAAACGCCGGCTGATCGCCGGTGAGGACCTCTCGCGCGAGCAGGCCAACGGGCTGTTCAACCGGATCATGGACGGCGAGCTGACCGAGGCGCAGGTGGCCGGCGTCCTGGTCGCCCTGGCGGCCAAGGGCGA
>DASRZG010000534.1:0-14048 GCA_035686585.1 Phycisphaerae bacterium | reverse complement strand
CACCAGGTGGAGCTGCCCGTGCACGTCTTCGCCGGGGGGAAGGCGACGGCCGACGCCGCCACCATCGACCTGCCCGGCCAGGAGGCCCGCGGCGGCCCGCTGATGAAGGCGAGCCGGGAGGCGACGTTCCTGTCGGCGGATGGGCGGACGAAGATCACCGCCCGCTCCCCCGCCGCCATGAGCCTGCACGACGAACGCCTGTACGGTGCGGACGCCTTCCTGCTGACCCAGGGCGGCGGGCGCGGACAGGTCAAGGCGGGCGATACGTGGAAGGTCGAGTTGACGATCACGCCAGGCCCGAAGTAGTCCTCTGACCCATGGTTTGATCCGCACTCGTTTAGCGGTCGCCGGCACGGCGACCGGAAGGCGGCCGTGCCGGCCGCCGCTAAACGACAATGGATATCACGCCCATTCCGTGGGCACCGCTCCCTCTCCTCCTGTCACGCTTCCGCGTATACTCTGGCGAATGCGATCGTTCCGGGCGCACCGAGCGGAAGCACCCCGAGATCGGGAAACTCGCGAGTTCATGCAAGCGGACCAGGTTGAATCACCGCGCGGCCGCGGCGTCGGCGACAGCGACGCCGACCTGCTGGCCTACATGGCCATGACGGCCGACGACCCCGACGGCGCGAGGGCGGCGTGGGAGGCGTTCTACCGCCGCCACGCCCAGTACCTCCACGCGGTCTGTCTGCGCGCCTACGGCCCCCTGCTGGGTGGCGACGCCGGCGCGGCCGACCTGGTGGCCGAAACGTTCCAGCGGGCGTACGAGCGGGCGGGCACGTTCGATGCGGCCGGGATCGACGACGGGGAACGCCTCCGCCTGCGGGCCCGCGCCTGGCTGGGCCGGATCGCCCAGCGCCTCGCCCAGACGACCCTTCGCGGGCGCGGGCGCCTGCGCACGCGCTTCCTGGACCAGGACGCCTGGCAGCAGGTGGCGCGCGAGCCGGACCGCGGCGGGGCCGACGCCGAGACCATCGGCCGGGTCCGCCGGGCGATCGAATCGCTGAACGAGAAGGAGCAGGCGGTCCTTCGCGTGACCTTTCAGTGGTACCAGCCGGAGCGGGACCACCAGCGCCTGCCCAACGACGTGGCCGCCGACCTGGCGGCATCCCTCGGCACCACGCCGGAGAACCTCCGCCAGATCCGCCGGCGCGCCCTGCGGAAGATCGAAACGCTTCTGCGTATGGAAGGCGAGGCACCGTGACAGCGGAGGCTCACGACGATGGGCCGCGGAGACGCAGAGGGCGCGGAGAACGAATGATGGCAAAGACACAAACATCCACGAGGGTGCCACGGACCGGGTGCCATGGTCAGGCGTCGTTTGCCTGACCATGCGAGAGGCCCCCGTCAGGCGCCGGCATGGTTACGCAGACGACGCGTAACCATGGCACCCCCGATGCAGGGCAGATTCGATGAGCAGGAGACGAAAAGACGACAGCCCGGATACGTCGGAACGGGACGTTCGGGCTGCGCTGGTCGCGATGGGCTGGGTGCCGCCCGCGAGCGAAGGCGATGTCGCCGCCACGGAGGCTCAACTCCGCGAGGAACCCGTCGAACTGCCGGCCCGGCTGGCCGACGCCGCCGCGGTGCTCGAACACCCCGCCCCCGAAGCGGAGGCGACGGCGCTGCGTTTGCCCGACGCGCCCGACATCGACGCGACGCTCGCCCGGGCGGCGCGTGAGGGCGGGACCGTCACGCCGGAGATCGAGGAGATCATGCGCCGCGACCGTGCCGCGGCCGAGCGCGAGATGGACGATGAGACCCGCCGTCAGTAGACAACTCGTCGCCCCGGACCGGCGGATCGAGATCGCCGAGCTGGCCGAGGCCGTCGCCGACGAGCACTGCCCGTCCCTGCCCGTCGACCCGCTCGCCATCGCCCGCGCCAACCGGATCACCCACAGCTTCGGGCCATACGGGGAGGCCTTCGACGGCATGCTGGAGCATAAGGACGGGCGGTTCCACATCTTCTGCAACCTCGACCGCCTCGCCCGCCCCGACGCCCCACGGGCCCGCTTCACCCTCGCCCACGAGCTGGGCCATTACTACATCGACGAGCACCGCCACGCCCTCGCCGCCGGGCGGGCGGCCGCTCACCGCTCGGCCTGCGAGTACGAATCGCCCATCCTCGCCGAGCAGGAGGCCGACCTCTTCGCCGCCAACCTGCTCATGCCCGCCGGGCGGTTCGGCGCCAGGGCCCGGGCCGCGGCGCCGGGGCTGGACGGCGTGCTGGCGCTGGCGGCGGCGTTCGGCACATCGGTCACCGCCACCGCCATCCGTTACGCCGCGGCTGACGTCCGCCCGTGCGCGGTGATCAAGTGGAACTGGAGCGGCTACGCGTGGAAGTGGCTTTCGTCGTCGGTCTTCCAGGCCCGCCTGACGCGGACCTTCGAAGCCGCCCGCGACCTCACCGAGGACAGCCCCACGCGCAAGGCGCTCGCCCGCGAAGAGCCCCCCGACCCCGGCTACTTCCAGGCCGGCACGACCGCGGCCGCGTGGTTCCCGCGCGTCGCCGGCGGCGACTGGCGCGACGCGATCCTGGTCGAGCAGGCGATCCCCCTCGGCAAGTTCGGCGTGCTGACCTTCCTGCACGCGGCAGGCCGGTTAGGAGGCTGAGGTGTCGCAGATCCTCGTTGAGAACCTGGTCAAGACCTTCCGCGTGGCCGAGCGTTCGCCGGGGACGTGGGGCGCGCTGAAGGGCATCGTCCGCCGCCGCTACCGCACCGTCCGGGCGCTGGACGGCATCTCCTTCGCCATGGCGGCGGGCGAGATGCTCGGCTACATCGGCCCCAACGGGGCGGGCAAGAGCACCACGGTGAAGATCCTCTCGGGCATCCTGGTGCCGGATTCGGGGCGGGTGAACGTGCTCGGAAGGACGCCCTGGAAGAGCCGGGTCGAGACGGTCGGGCGGATCGGGGTGGTCTTCGGCCAGCGGACGCAACTGTGGTGGGACCTGCCGGTGGTCGAATCGTTCGAACTGCTGCGCGACATCTACCGGGTGAGCCCGTCCGACTACCGGCGCCACCGCGACGAGATGGTCGGACTGCTGGAGCTGGCGCCCCTGCTGGACACGCCCGTCCGGCAGCTCAGCCTCGGCCAACGGATGCGGTGCGACCTGGCCGCCGCCCTGCTTCACGGGCCGGAGATCCTCTACCTCGACGAGCCCACCATCGGCCTGGACGCCGTCAGCAAGCTGGCCGTCCGCGACTTTATTCGCACGCTCAACCGGCGGCGCGGCGTGACGGTGATCCTGACCACCCACGACATGGACGACATCGAGGCCCTCTGCCGGCGCGTGCTGGTGATCAACGAGGGCAGGATCCTCACCGACGGGACGCTGGACGACCTGCGGGCGCGGGTGACGACCGAACGGCGGCTGATCGTGGACCTGGCCGACGAGAACGGCGGCGTGCTGGACAGCGAGGCCGAGGTCATCAGCCGGGAAGGCCGGCGGGTGACGCTGCGGTTCGACCCGCAGAGAACCCCCACGGCTGAGCTGATCGCCCGCGTCGCCGCCAACCACCCCATCCGCGACCTGTTCGTCGAGAACCCGCCCATCGAAGAGATCATCGCCCGCCTCTACGGCGCCGCCCGGACCCCCGCCGTCCCGGCCGGCGCTTCGGAGGCGGCGGAGTGAGGCGCGAAACAGATTGAACCACAAAGGACACGAAGAGCACAAAGGTCTGAAGAAACAGAAGAAGAACAGAAAATGTCGAATATCGAATACTGAACAGCGATCCGGCTTCGCCAAGGCTACGCCGGACAGGACGTCGAAGTAACAGCCCTGCGCGCGGCCTGCCCACTTCAACATTCAGTATTCGATGTTCGATATTCGATATTCGCTTCTGCTGCTGCTTCTGTTTCTGCTTCTGCCCTTTGTGTCCTTTGTGCCCTTCGTGGTTCAATCTGCCTCGCCGCACGAAACGGAGAACGGATGCGACCCTACTGGGCCATGCTGAACGCACGCTTCCGCGCCCTGCTGCAATACCGCGCCGCCGCGGTGGCGGGGCTGGCGACGCAGATCTTCTGGGGGCTGATCCGGATGATGATCTTCGCCGCCTTCTTCGAAAACGCCGCCGGCCGCTCACCCATGTCCAAGGAGCACGTGATCGCCTACATCTGGCTGGGACAGGCGTTCTGGGCGATGTTCCCCCTGCGGGTGGACGCGGAGGTGGCCGAGATGATCCGCTCCGGCCACGTCGCCTATGAGCTGCTCCGGCCGGTGGACCTGTACGCCCTCTGGTTCAGCCGGTCGATCGCCGCCCGGGTGGCGCCCACCCTGCTGCGGGCCGGGCCGATCCTGCTGGTGGCGGTCCTGGCCGGGTGGATCGGCTGGACCGGCCCCGCGTCCCTGGCGGCCTGCGCCGCCTCGCTGCTGGCGGCGCTGCTGCTCAGCTCGGCCTTCGCCGTCCTGATGACGCTGAGCCTGTTCTGGACCATCTCAGGCCGCGGCCTCACCCACCTGATCACCATGGCCGCGTACGTCCTGGGCGGGATGGTCATCCCCCTGCCGCTGTTCCCCGACTGGCTCCAGCCGGTGCTGAACGTCCTGCCCTTCCGCGGGCTGGTGGACGTGCCCTTCCGCCTGTACACCGGGCACATCCCGCCGGCCGAGCTTCCCGCCATGCTCGCCGGCCAGCTCGGCTGGGCGCTGGCGCTGATCCTGCTGGGCCGGTGGATCCTCCGCCGCGCCGCCCGGAACCTCGTGGTGCAGGGAGGCTGACCATGAACGCCGCCAGGATCTACATGCGCTACGCCGGCATCAGCATCCGCTCGCAGATGCAGTACCGGGCGTCGTTCGTGATGCTGGCGATCGGCCACTTCCTGGGCACGGGCGTGGAGATGCTGGGCATCTGGGCCCTGTTCGCGCGGTTCCGGATGCTGGGCACGTGGCGGCTGGCCGAGGTGGCGCTGTTCTACGGGCTGGTGAACGTCGCCTTCGCCCTCGCCGAGAGCGTCGGCCGGGGGTTCGACCTGTTCCCGGGCATGGTCAAGGGCGGGCAGTTCGACCGCCTGCTGCTGCGCCCGCGCTCGACCGCCCTCCAGGTGGCGGCGTGCGAGCTGCAATTGATGCGCGTGGGCCGGTTCGCGCAGGGCCTGATCGTCCTGCTGTGGGCGGCCTGGGCGCTGCAGGTGGATTGGACCGTCGGCCGGATCGCCCTGGCGGCCTTCGCCGTGTTCGGCGGGATGTGCCTGTTCATGGGCCTGTTCGTCCTCCAGGCGACGCTGGCGTTCTGGACCACCGAGACGCTGGAGCTGATGAACACGGTCACCTACGGCGGGACGGAGACGGGCAAGTTCCCGCTGACGATCTACCGCCGGTGGTTCCGCGCGTTCTTCACCTTCGTCGTGCCGCTGGCGTCGGTGACGTACTTTCCGGCCCTGGCGATCCTCGACCGCCCCGACCCGCTGGGCAGCCCGCTCTGGTTCCGCTGCGCCGCCCCGCTGATCGGCGTGCTCTTCCTGGTCGCGGCCCTGTACGTCTGGCGGTTCGGAGTGAGACGGTATCGGTCGACGGGAAGTTGACCTTCCGGATTTCGGATTGCGGATTGAGAGGCATCGCACCCCACGTCCAGGGACGTCAGCGGGACGAGCCGGCGACGCTTGCGGATTCGCAGTCTTTCCGTTTCCAACGAAGGCGAAGGCGCTGTCGGTCCGGGCCGTCCCGCCTTCGCGAAACCGCAAGCGGACTTCCGGGCTTGTGCGCCGCCCGGAGTGCGTGCATCATGGCCGAATGAAAGGAAGGAAATGGGTCTCGACCTGAGGGAATACGCCGCCGCCGTTCGCGTGACCGACGGGGTCTACGGCACCGAGCTGCAGGGGCGACTGCCCGCCGGCGGCTGTCCCGAGCTGCTCAACGCCGACGATCCCGCCGCCGTGGAGGCGGTGGCGCGCAGCTACGTCCGGGCCGGGGCGGACGTGATCCTGACCAACTCGCTGTCGGCGCACCGCTTTGGCCTGGCGCTGCATGGGGCGGCGGATCGCGCGGCCGAGATCGCCAGGGCGGCGGCCGAGATCGCCGTCCGGGCCGTGGCGGGGACGGACACGAAGGTCTTCGGCTCCTTCGGCTCGACGGGCAGGATCGTGATGACCGGCGACACGCCGCAGGCCGACCTGGCCGCGGCGTTCGCCGAAACGGCCTCCGCCCTGGCCGCCGGCGGGGTCGAGGCCATCGTGCTGGAGACCTTCAACGAGCTGGCCGAGGCCGAGATCGCGCTGCGGGCCGTCCGCGACGCGTGCGATCTGCCGGTGGTGGTCTCGATGGCGTTCGCCTTCGGGCCCGACGGCACCGCCACCATGATGGGCGAATCCCCCGCCGACCTGGCGAAGATGGCCGAGGCCGGCGGCGCCGACGCCGTCGGGGCCAACTGCGGCGTGGGGCCCAAGCAGTACGTCCGCGTGGCCGAGCTTCTGAAGGAAGCCACCGGCCTGCCCGTCTGGATCAAGCCCAATGCCGGCATGCCCGCCGTGGTCGAGGGCAGGACGACCTTCCCCATGGGCCCGGCCGAATTCGCCTCGTTCGTCCCCGCCCTCATCGAGGCCGGCGCCGACTTCATCGGCGGATGCTGCGGCACCACGCCCGACCACATCCGGTCGGTCCGCGCCGCGGTGGACGGAGGGCAACCGCGATGACCGACCGACTCGACCGGCAGATCCAGTTTGTCATGGAGATCGACAAGCTCAAGCGCGTCTTCCGCCGGACGTACCTGACCAACCGCTCCGACAGGGAGAACGACGCCGAGCACTCCTGGCACGTGTCCCTCATGGCGATCCTGCTGGCCGAATACGCCGCCGATCCCGGCACGGACCTGCTGCGCGTGGTGAAGATGCTGCTGGTCCACGACCTCGTCGAGATCGATGCCGGCGACACGCTCTGCTACGACGTGGAGGGCAACAAGACCAAGGCCGCCCGCGAGCAGGCGGCGGCGGATCGGATCTTCCACATCCTCCCGCCCGACCAGGCCGGCGAGGTCCGGGCCCTGTGGGAGGAGTTCGAGGCCCGTCAGACGCCCGAGGCCCGCTTTGCCGCCGCGATGGACCGGCTCCAGCCGATGCTGCACAACGTCCACACCGCCGGCAAGGCATGGCGGGAGCACGGCATCACCCTCGACCGCGTGCTGGCGCACAACCGCCACATGGCCGAAGGGGCGCCTACGCTGTGGGAGTACGCCGAGAAGATGATCCATCGCGCCGTCGACGAGGGCTATCTCGCGGCGGCGCGGGAGGACGAACCATGACCGCACTGAGCGTCAACGTCAACAAGGTCGCCCTGATCCGCAACTCGCGGGACATCGACATCCCGTCGGTGACCGAGGCCGCCCGCCTCTGCGTCGACGCGGGCGCGCACGGCATCACCGTCCACCCGCGCCCGGACCAGCGGCACATCCGCCCGTCCGACGTGTACGAGCTGGCGGAGATGCTCCCCGTCGAGTTCAACATCGAGGGCAACCCCTTCGCCGGGCCCGAGGGGACCTATCCCGGCTTCCTGCAACTGCTCCGCGACGTCAAGCCCGCCCAGGCGACGCTCGTGCCCGACAGCCCCGACCAGCTCACTTCCGACCACGGCTGGGACCTGCTGACCGACGCCGGCCGCGTCAGGCCGATCGTGCACGAGCTCAAAGACCTTGGCATCCGGGTGAGCCTGTTCATGGACCCGGACCTGGCCCAGATCGACGCGGCCGGTGAGGTGGGCTGCGACCGCATCGAGCTGTATACCGAAGGCTACGCCCGCGCCCACGCCGCGGGCGACTACCAGGAAACCTTCGCCGCCTACGCCGCCGCCGCCGGCCGGGCGCGGGAGCGGGGCCTGGGCGTCAACGCCGGGCACGACCTGAACCTCGACAACCTCGCCCACTTCTGCACGATCCCGGGCATCCTGGAGGTCTCCATCGGCCACGCCCTGATCTGCGACGCCCTCAGGATGGGCCTGGCGAAAACCGTCAAGGCGTATCTGAGAGAGCTTCGGCGCTAGCGCTACCCCGCCCCAGCGGGACAAGCTTGCGGTTTCGCAAACACGGGACAGGCCGGACCCTCGCCCCCCATGTCACGCTCCGGCGTATTCGGATCGAACGGCGCCTGGTGCCCGAAATGAACAAGTCCCAACTGCCCGACAGGATCGTCACCGCCCGCGCGGTCGTCCGAAAGGCCGTACCCGAGGACCTGCCGGCGCTGGCCGGCTGGCCGGACTACCCTGCGCCGTACCGGGAGTTCAGCCTGTCGATGGACAAGGCACGCTCGGCGGACGGGCCGTGCTGGTGGGAGCGAATCGACTGGCCGGACCGGTGCCACTACTCCGTCGTCGATCCGGAAGGCGCGGGGATCGTGGGCGTCCTGGCGCTGGTGCGCATCGACTGGTCCGTCCCCGCCGCCGGCAACATGGGCGTGCGGATCCATCCGGACTTCTGCGACCGGGGCTACGGGTCCGAGACGCTGGGGGCCCTGCTGGAGGCCGCCCTCGACGCCGGGATGCGCTCGATCCGCCTGGACGTATCCCCTGTCAACCCGCGTGCCATCCGCTGCTACCACAAGTGCGGTATGCGGAAGGTGGGCGAGTTCTGGCGGACCGTCCACCCGCCTGAGGACCCGAACGACCCCGGTTGGATGAAGGCCAAACCCTACCTCCGCCGCAAAGACGACGGGTGGGAAGCGCAGTTCGACTGGATGGAGATCCGCCGCTGACGGCCGCGTGGGAGGCGGCCTGTTACGGTGTCGGATCGGTGACGGGTGCCCCGGAAAAGCCGCCGTTTGGCTTGTCCGGCGACCTTGGCGACGGAGGAGGCCGGACAAGCTGCGCTTGGCACATGTTTGGCATGCGTTGTCCCGCTCTGAAGGAGCGGGGAGCGTTTGGCCGGGGGCGTCAGCCCCCGGAAGAGGTCCCTTTCAAGGGAAGAGCCCCGAAGGGGCGATGGACGATCGGCGGCGCCGTCGGCCCGTCCTTTCTATCGCCCCTTCGGGGCTCAGCACGAGAAAAGGCATCGGTTCCGGGGGCTGACGCCCCCGGCCAAATGCTCTGGGCCCCCTTCGGGGCCCAACAACCAACAGCAGGTGGGCACAACGCCGAACACGTACGGAGCTTGTCCGGCGACCTTGGCGACGGAGGAGGCCGGACAAGCTGCGCTTGTCCGTGGCACCCATGGATCGGACGGACACATGAAAGAAATACTGAGCAAAGTCAGCTACCACGCCGTCTACGACGAGTCGATCATCGACGCCCTGGCCTTCGCCGGGAGCCACGGGTTTGCGGGGATCCAGTGGGCTGTGGAGGCGCCGCACCTGGCCTTCGAGTCGCTGCCCGCCGAGGAGATCGACCGCATCGCCGCCTGCCGGGCCGAGGCGGGCCTGGACATCTCGCTGCACGCGCCGGACGACGCGTGCTCGCTGTTTTCCGCCAGCCGGCACCTGGCCGAGGGGATCTTCCGGTACTTCGACGCCATGATGTCCCTCGCCGGCCGGATCGGGGCGGAGCTGATCACCATTCACCTCGGCGCCCCCGTCACCTTCGGGACGGACACCGACCCGCCCGAGAGCATTCCCAATCCCGACCGCGCCCTGTACCGGCAGGTGCTCGCGCGGAACCTCCAGCGGCTGATCGACCTGTCGGCCGGGCGGTTCGTGCTGTGCGTCGAGAACTTCCGGCTGGAGGCGATGACGCAGGAGGTGCTCCAGGGCTTCCTGGACGAGGGGCGTCTTTTTCTCTGCTGGGACTTGGCCAAGACCTTCGACGCCGCGGGCGGTCCGGTCGAGCGGATCGAGTCGTTCTACCGGCGGAACATCGCCCGCGTCCGGCAGGTGCACCTGCACGACATCCGCGACGGGCGGTCGCATTGCGTGATCGGCACGGGCTGCATTGACTTCCTGCATTTCCTCCCTTCTCTGGCGGCGGCGGACGTGATGGACTACTGTATCGAGGTTCGTCCGCGGGAACAGGCCGTCGAGAGCCTGGCCAACCTGCGGCGTGTGTTGGAGAGCGTCTGAAGGATGGGCCGCAGAGACGCGGAGAACGCAGAGGACAGATAGAGTCAGAAACGGCGAAGCGGCAGGTGTTTCTGCTTCTCATCTCTCTCATCTCTCTCATCTCTGCGATCTCTGCGCCTCTGCGGCCCATTTCCTGAGTCACTCGGTATGAGGAGAAGAGGATGATTACCGGACTGGCCCACGTGTGCTTTACCGTCGCCGACCTGGACGCGGCCGAGGCGTTCTACCGCGACAAGCTGGGATTCACCCACGCCTTCGACTTCATCAACGACGCCGGCAAGCGGTTCGGCGTGTACCTTCACATCGGCGGCAGGAGCTTCCTGGAGATGTTCAGCGGCGAGCTGGCGGCGGCGGCCAAGGGACAGTCGTACCGCCACCTGTGCCTGGAAGTGGACGACATCAACGCCACCGTGGCGGATCTGAAGGCCAAGGGCGTGGAGGTCGGCGAGGTCAAGCTCGGCTCGGACAACAGCTACCAGGCGTGGCTGTCCGACTTGGACGGCAACCGGATCGAGCTGCACGGCTATACGCCCGACAGCAGGCAGGCGCCCTGGCTGAAGTAGGCGACCGGCCGACGGGGCAAGGGCAGCCCCCTACGATCCCGCCAGCCCGTAAAGCTGCTCGCCGTTGGCGACCAGGATCCGCTTCAACAGGAACCTGGCCTCGTCGAGGTCCATCCGGCCCCGCTCGATCCGGCGGGTCATGACCTCGACGAGGTTGGCCCGGCTGATCTCCAGGGCGCCGTAGACCTTCTCGACGCAGGGCGAGTAGTCGCCGCCGAAGCCGATGATCTTGTTGGCGGGCAGGAAGTCCAGCCACTCGTCCACGCCGTTGACCACCATTTGCGGGGCGATGACGTGGCCCCAGCAGAGGTTGGCGGTGACGTTGGGCATGGCCTTGGCCACGAAGCCCGCCTGGCGGATCGACGGCACGCCGGCGTGGTACATGTCGAACCGCACGTCCGGGTAGCGCCGCGCCCACCGGATCAGGTGGCCCGGGCTCACCTCGCGGAAATCGTTGCCGCAGCTTGCGGTCGGGCCGGTGTGAACCGCCATCACGTAGCCGTGCTCGCGGGCCTTGGTCAGGAAGAAGTCCATCACGAACTGCCGCAGGGCGTCGGCCTCCTCCGGCGAGGCCGTCCCGCCGCGGGCCATCTTCCGCACGATCGCGTCGGCGGAATCGCGCGACGGGATCGCCATCTCCCGCACGCCCATCTTCAGGGCGAGCATACTCTTCCGTCGCCACGTGGCGAACAGCTCCTCCAGGGCGGCCTCGAAGCTGTCCAGGTCCCGCACGTCGGCGGCCACCTCCTGTTCGGCGAACCGCTCGACCATCGTCGCCAGGGTCGGCCCGTGGTAGAAGCCCACGTGGCAGTTGCAGCGGAACAGCCCGCCCTCGGTGTGCATGAAGACCTTCTGGTTGACGATCCGGCCGAGGTGGCAGCGGCCCTTGAGCACGCGGCGGTACAGGCCGGCCGTGGCGGCGGCGCGCACCGCCTCGCCGATCGCGCGGTAGTTGCCCCGCGTGATCCCGTCGAAGCCGTAACAGGCCTTCAGCGCAATCCGCGCCGCCCGGTAGTAGGAGGACTGCCCCAGCATCGCCAGGTACGGCTCGAGCATGTCGAACCGCTCGTCCTCGCTCAGGCCGTCGTCATCCAATGCCCGGTCGCACTCGCCCCGGCTCATCCCGGCCGTCTGCAGGTCGGATCGAACGTACATCCGCAGAAAGAGCGTGAAATCGTTCCGCCCGGAAAGCCTCTCGGCCTCGGGGACGAGGTGCTCGTGGCTGTCGAACGTCGCCAGCGTCCGCGTGTATTCCAGCAGGTCCGCCCTTATGTCGTTCATGGCCGCCTCACAGGTAGCTGTGCATATCGCGCCATCCGTTCCAGGACGGCGGGAACGGACTGGGCCAGGTCGTCGGGCAGTTGCGGGTCCGGCAGGCCGAAGTGACGGACGCACAGCGTGCCCATCACCGCGTTGCCCACGGGCAGCAGGTGCAGGGGGTCAAGCAGGATCCTGCGGTACTCTTCCGGCTCGGCGGCATACCAGGGCTGGAACAGGGAGTGCTGGTCGATGCAGGGCACGTCGCACCGTGACCCGGTGGCGGCGCAGGCGGCCATGTACTTCCCGAACCGCTCGTAGGCGGCGTCGGCGTTGGCCACGTCCATCGCGTAATAGGTCTGCAGGACGGGCACCGCGCCCGCCCCGGTGACGCGCCGGACGATCTCGGCCAGTCTGTCGGTGTACTCGGCGACGGTGAACTTCTTCACGTCGTTGCCGCCGGCGGTAACGATCACCAGCGAGGGGTTGTGCGGGAAAACGTCCCGGCCGATCCGCGCGAGCATGTCGTCGGTCGCATCCCCGCTGACGCCCGCGTTGGTCAGCGAGACGTGGTGGCCGACGTAGCCCCGCAAGGCCACCATCAGCCAGCACGGCCAGCCGTGGCGCCCCAGGCTGTGCCAGAGCACCGACGTGTTGCTGGCGCCGAACGCCACAACCCGCCGCCCCACCGCAGGTTCCTGCCGCCAGGCGGCCATCAGCTTACCCAGATCAACCATGGGCCCATTGGACCACAGGGCCTCTCCCCCAACAAGGGAGCGGACAAACGGCCCCGGATCGGGCATACTGTGACGACGGAGTGAGGTGAGATGGATTCCAGAACGCGCGTTTCGTTGGCGCTGTCTCACAGGCAGCCGGACCGGATCCCGATCGACTACTGGGCGACGGGCGAGATCGAGGCCGCCCTGCTCCAGCGGTACGGGTTCGACTCGCGGGAGCAGTTGCTCGAGCATTTCGACGTGGACTTCCGGTACATCGAAGGCCCCCGGTACATCGGCCCGGAGCCGGTCACGCATCCCGACGGCAGCGTGGAGGACCACTGGGGCGTGCCGCGAATCCGGGTGGAGGTCGGCCAGGCCGGCCGGCGCGGCAGCTACCGCGAGGTGGCCCGCTTCCCGCTGGAAGAGGCCGGCTCGCTGGAGGAGATTCGCGACTGGCCCCAATGGCCCAGCCCGGACTGGTTCGACTACGAATGCGTGCGGGCCCAGGCGGCCGAGGCCAGGCGGGCGGGCAAGGTGGTCGTGTTCATGGGCGACCGCACCAACCGCTGCGCCCAGCTCAAGCCGGCCATGTACCTCCGCGGCATCGCCAGGATCCTCGAGGACCTGGCCCTGAACCCCGAGATCGCCCGGTACCTGTTCGAGCGGATCGGGCAGTTCTACCTGGAGTACGCCCGCCGGACGCTGGCGGCGGCGGACGGCAACATCGACATCTTCTTCACCGGGGACGACTTCGGCACCCAGACCGGGCTGCTGATCTCCCCGGCCATGTGGCGAGCCATGCTCCGGGGCGGCTTTGCGGCGTTCATCGACCTCGGCCACGAGTTCGGCTGCCAGGTCGCCCACCACACGTGCGGGTCGATCGAGCCGATCATCCCGGACATGATCGACGCCGGCCTGGACATCCTCAACCCGCTCCAGCCCGACGTGGCCGCCATGGACCACGCCGACCTGAAGGCCCGCTACGGCGGCCGGATCAGCTTCCACGGGTCGATCTCGATCCAGCGGGCCCTGCCGTTCGGCACGCCCGAGGACGTCCGCAACGAGGTCCGCGACCGCGCCGCCGCCCTGGCGCCCGGCGGGGGCTTCATCCTCTGCACCGCCCACAACATCCAGGCCGACACGCCGTTGGAGAACGTCGAGGCCCTCTTTGACGCCTACCGTCAGTTCGGGTCGTACAGGTAGGAGCAATGGTTCCCGCGCCGTCGCATGGTATACTGGTTGCCAACGGCGCGATCGTGCGCACAGGGAGTTCGGTAATGTCACGTTACGCATTCACCGCTGCAGCAGTCATGGCGCTTGTCCCGCTCCTGGCGTCCTGCCCCAGCCCCGCCAACGCCGCTGAGGATGCGGCCGTCGCCTCGCTGGCCGAGACGATCCTCGCCGAGGCCGGCAGGACGAAGGGATTCTGCGCCGACCTGGGCTGCGGGTCGGGCGAGCTGGCGCTGGCGATCGCGGGCAAGTCGGAGATGTTCGTGCACGCCCTGGCGACGGACGAAACGTCCCTGTCGGCCGCCCG
>DASRZG010000533.1:0-5681 GCA_035686585.1 Phycisphaerae bacterium | reverse complement strand
CCTCCGCCGGGCGCCGCTGGCCAAGGCCCCGCCGCTGCTGGCGTCGATGGCGATGCGAGCGGCATTGGGGATGCTTTCGGCCCCGGAGCAGGCCCTCAGCCAAGACCGCTACGACGACCTGCTGGCCGTGCTGGCCGGGCGGGTCCCGGCCGTGGACCTCCCCGGCGGCCTCCGGGCCGAGCGGAAGGGGAAGGACATTGTGCTCAGACGAACGGACGCACCCGAATGAAGGGGGGGCATTGCGGATTTCGGATTGCGAATTGGGGGAACCTCCCCTTGCGTGCGGACAATCGCCCCCCAGCGGAAGCGGGGGGTTCAAGACCTCGGGCGACGCGCGACGCAAGCAAGCGGAACCGAAAGGAACCGTTCCACCGATGAAAAGGTCCATAACCCCCCGCTTCCGCTGGGGGGCGACTTGCCGTTCGCGCGGGGACGGAGTCTGTTGACCGGATCAATCCGCAATTGTCCCCCGCCTTCCGCGGCGCTTGACAGGGACCCCCGGGGGCGTAGACTGGATGGCAGGACTGGACTTGAGGGCCAATGAAGAAGGACCTTCCCGCATTCGGGCTGAGCTGCAAGGCGCGGCGCACCGTGCCGCAGGCGATCAACTACCTCCTCCAAGTGGCCATAGACCATGAGGATATGATCTCCCTGGCCGCCGGCATGGTGGACGAGCAGACGCTCCCGGCGCCCATGCTGCGCCGACTCAGCGACAAGCTGCTGGACGACGAGCACGTCGGGCGAAAGGCCCTCCAGTATGGCTCGACCGAGGGGCTCCTCGGGCTGCGCGAGGCCCTGCTGGAGCACGTCTGCGGGCTGGAGGGGATGACGGCGGAGCAACTGAGCCTGTCGGCGGCCAACGTGGTGGTCTCCTCGGGCTCCCAGCAGATCCTGTACATCCTCACGGACGTGCTGGTGGACCCCGGCGACGTGGTGATCACGGAGTGGCCGAGCTACTTCGTCTACACCGGCGGCCTGCGGTCGCTGGGGGCGGAGGTCCACGCCATCGACATGGACGCCGACGGCATGCGGGTGGACCGGCTGGCGGAGGTGCTGGCCGACTACCGCCGGTCGGGGCAGTTGCACCGGGTCAAGATGATCTACACCTGCGACTACTGCCAGAACCCCACCGGCATCACGCTGTCGGGGCCGCGGCGGCGGGAACTGCTGGAGGTGGTCCGCGCGTACAGCACGGACCGCCGCATCTGCCTGGTCGAGGACGCCGCCTACCGCGAGCTGATGGTCGAGGGCGACCCCCCGCCCAGCATCAAGAGCGGCGACACCGACAACACGCTGGTGGCCCTGGTCCAGTCGTTCAGCAAGTCCTTCTCGCCCGGCATGCGGGCGGGGTACGCCGTCCTGCCCGACGACCTCGTCGCGCCCGTGCTGGACCAGAAGGGCAATCACGACTTCGGCTCCTCCAACCTCATCCAGAACCTGCTGGCCGAGCTGATGGCCTCCGGCGAGTACCCCCGGCACGTGGCCATGCTCCGCCGCCTCTACCGCGCCAAACGCGACGCCATGCTGGCGGCGCTGAAAGAGCACCTCGGCGACTTCGAGCCCGAGGCCACCGCCTGGACCCGCCCCCGCGGCGGGCTGTACGTCTGGCTGACCCTGCCCGAACGGATCGACACCGGCAAGTCCGGCGAGCTGTTCGCCGCGGCGCTTTCGGCGGGGGTGCTGTACGTGCCGGGCGAGTTCTGCTTCGGCCCGGACCCGCGACGGCAAGCGCCGCGCAACTGCATGCGGCTGACGTTCGGGACGGTCCCGGCCGACGCCATTGACGAGGGGGTCCGCCGGCTGGCCGGGGCGATCCGACAGGTGGCCGGGCGGCGGCAGGGGGTAAAGGCGCTGTGATGCGCACGCTGCGAACGTATCTGGCGAGGGACCTGATCAAGTACACGCTGCTGACGACGGCGGCGCTGACGGTGCTGCTGTCGGTCCTGGCGTTCCTGGAGCCCCTGCGCGAGCAGGGCCTGTCGGGCGCGCGGGCGATCAAGTACCTGGGGTACGTCCTGCCGCTGATGTTCTCCTTCGCGCTGCCCTTCGGGGCGCTGTTCGCGGCCACCATCGTCTACGGGCGGTTCAGCGAGGACAACGAGCTGATGGCGTCGCGCGCCAGCGGCGTCTGCACGCTCAACGTCCTGTCCCCGGCCATGTGGCTGGGGGCGGTGGTGACCGTCGTCACCCTCCTGCTGGTGCTGTACGTCGCCCCGCGGATGCTCGGAAAGGCCCAGAGCGTCGTCAAGGACGACCTCGAGCAGCTCGCCTTCTACCGCCTCCGCAAGCGCCAGCACATCGACTGGGGCAGACGGCTGTTCCACGCCGACCAGACGAACCCGGAGAGGCAGTGGGTCCGAGGCGCCGTCGGCGTGGAACTGGACCCGAAGAAAGGCCCGCCGCGGGTGATGGTCGCCTCCAGCGCCAAGCTCGACTTCCGCGATGCCGAAGGCCGGCCCGTGGTCCACATCCACGCCACCAAGCCGCGGATGTTCGTCCAGGGCTCCGGCTCGACGGCGCGGGAAGAGGCGCAGCCGTGGATGGTTACCAACCTGCCCATGGGCGTGGACCAGCCCAAGACCTACGACTGGTCGCGCCTGTGGCGGACCCGCAGCCGCCCGCAGAGCTCCCCGAAGGTCGTGGCCGACCTGGAGGGCGTCCGGCGGCGGATCTGCGTCGACCGCTTCCACGCCGACCTGACGCGGCGGCTGGCCCAGCCCGGGGGGTATTACGACCTCATTCAGCCGCCCGCCGCGCCCGGCGCGCCGGCGGCGACGCGGGTCCGGATCGAGGCGCCGGTGGTGACGACGGGCAAGAACCGGCAGGTCCTCCTCCGCTCCACCGCCGGCGGCGCCGGCCCCCCGCCCGAGCTGATCCCCAGGCGGGTGAAGGTCCGCGAGTACCTCGGCGACAAGCCGGTGCGGGCCCTGGAGGCGGCCGAGGCCGAGGTCGAGGCCCAGTGGGAGACCTACCAGGACGCCCCGGTGGTCCGGCTGACCCTGCTGAACGTCGTGTCCGTCTCCGCGGGCGGCCCGGAGGACGACCCCGGCGCCCTGTCGCGCGACGACATGGGCCCGTTCGCCGTCCCGCCCACGCTGGTGGCCGAGGCACGCGGGATCAGCCTCACCGAGCTGTACGAGCACCCCGAGCGGTTCAAGATGCCCGGCGTGGTCAACCGCGTCAAGCAACTCAAGGACGGGACCGTCCTGGGGCTGGTGGCGAAGGTCGAGGCCGAAATCCACCAGCGACTGGCCTACGGGCTTTCCTGCGTGTTCACCGTGATGATCGGCGCGGCCCTGGGGCTGCTGTTCCGCGGAGGGCAGATGCTCGCCGCGGCCGCCCTGGCGGCGATCCCCACCGCCGTGGTCTGGATGGCCAGCCTCATGGGCCGACAGCTCATCGCCAACACCGACGTCCCCGCCTCCCACGGCATCGCCGTGATCTGGGCGGGCTTCGGACTGCTGGCCCTGGCGGCCGCGTGGCTGTACCTGGTTCCCCTGAGGCGATAGCGGACCGTGAAGACCTTCGACCGATACGTCATCCGCAACTTTCTGACCAGCGTCGCCCTGTGCTTCCTGGTGCTGATCGCCCTGCGCGTCCTGGCCGACCTGTCGGCCAACATGGACGAGTTCACCGAGGAAACCGCCAAGGGCGCCGGCAAGACGGCCGGGATGGTCCTCCGCCACATCGGCTCCTACTACGGGTGCCAGACGCTGGTGTACTGGCGGGAGCTGTCCGGCGTGATCATCGTCATGGCCGCCTGCTTCACCCTGGCGTGGATGAACCACACCAACGAGCTGACCGCCGTGCTGGCCTCCGGCATGAGCCTCCACCGCGTCCTGATGCCCATCGTCGCCGTCGCCGTCGGACTGAACCTGCTGGTCGTGCTGGACACCGAAACCCTCATCCCCCGGATCAAGCACCGGCTGGTCCTCAGCCGGGACGACTTCGCCGGCATCCAGGAGTTCCAGGTCCGGCTGATCCCCGACCACAACGACAGCGTGTGGTATTCCGACCGGTTCAAACCCGGCGAGGATGTGCTCGAACGCCCGCTGGTGATCTTCCGCGACGAGAACCTGGCACTCACCGGGCACCTCAGCGGGGCGCGGGCCCGCTGGGACAAGCCGTATCGCGGGTGGGAGATCCTCTCCGACCCGGCCGCCGGCGATGCGGGCGTCGCCCGGCTGCACCTGGAACGCGCCACCGAGGCCTACAGCGTCGCCTTCGTCCCCAGCCGGTATGTCCCCAACCTGGGCCGGCCCGCCGACAACATCGAGGCCCCGTGTCCCCAGGAGGACCTCCTCGTCCGCGCCCGGCGGGGTTGGCCGGGGACGGGCAATCCCTCCGGGCCGGTGCTGGAGGAGGCGCGGTTCAACCTCCTCCGCGGCCGCGGGCGCCCGGCGGTGTCCATCCTCGCCGACCGCGCCACCTACGTGGCCGCCCGCGGGGGATGGGTGCTGGAGGGCGGGCGGATGATCTGCCCGACCGACCTGGACCCGGTGGCCCTGTCGCTGCGTCGGAGCTCCGACTCCGTCCAGTTCATGTCCACCCGCGAGCTGGGCCGCCTGCTGAAGCTGCCCCGCGTTCCCGACCCGGAGGGCGTCCGCCTGACCCGGCAGACCCGCTTCGCCGACCTGTTCAACAACCTCATCATGCTTCTGGCGGCCGTGCCGTTCATCCTCTCCCGCGAGCGGAACCTCAAGGCCTCGGCCATGCTGGCCCTGCTGGCCGTCGCCATCGTCTACGTCAGCGTCTACGTCTGCCGCCACATGGAAGGCATCGACCCCTTCTACCGCGCCTGGATCCCCATCCTCATCTTCGGCCCCATCTCCGCCGTCACCGTCGACGCCGTGAAGACGTGACCGATCGGCCTGGGGCGGGAAACCTGGGGGAAACCTGGGGACGCTAACCGGGTTTCTTCTTGACGAGGTATGTTCGTGCGGGTACGTGTAGCGGGCATGCCGCGATTGGCACGGGTGGTCATACCGGGCTGTCCTCATCACGCGACCCAGCGAGGGAATCGGCGGGAGGATGTGTTCGCCTGCGAAGGCGATCGCCGCCGGTACCTGACGCTGCTGCGGGAGTACGGCACCGCCCACGGCATGGCCGTATACGCCTACTGCCTGATGACCAACCACGTGCACCTGGTGGCCGTGCCGGAGACGGTGGTCTCTCTGTGCGGCGCCCTCAAGCCGGTGCACCTTCGTTACGCCCAGGAGTTCAACCGGCGGATGGGCGTCGGGGGGGGTTCTGTGGCAGGGACGGTTCTATTCGACCCCGCTGGACGACCGGCATTTCTGGGCGGCCGTGCGGTACGTGGAGCGGAACCCGGTCCGCGCGGGCCTGGTGAAGCGTGCGTGGGATTACCCCTGGAGCAGCGCGGCCCATCACTGCGGCCTGCGCGGCGACGATCTGGTGGGCGGTGACCTGGAGCAGTCTGACCACGTCGACGACTGGAAGGCGTTCCTGCGGACGGAGGATGAGGAGGAGGTCCGCGTGCTGCGCGCGGACCCGCACCGGCCGACCGTGCGGGGATGAAGGTTTCGTAACGCGTCTGGAACGCCTGATTGGCCGCCGCCTCCGCCCCGCCAAGGGCGGCCGGCCTGGAAAGAACAGCGCCGCCGGGGAAAAACATGGTTAGCGTCCCCAGGTTTCCGGGCAAAAACATGGCTAGCGTCCCC
>DASRZG010000532.1:0-6042 GCA_035686585.1 Phycisphaerae bacterium | reverse complement strand
TGCGCCGTCGCCATGGCGCTTATGTGCGCATTCCCGCCGCAGGTGGACCAAACCTACGGCTACCGCGACCTTAAGTACTCTGCGGTCTGGGGCGACCTTATGTACTCTGCGGTGTGGAAGAAGCCCAAAGCCCACAGTGCGATAGACGTTTGGCGCCTGCTTACCCAGTTGGGCATTCCCGCTTTCCCCGCTCTGGCCGCGCTGGTGGTCGTGCGGGAGAAGTAGCCGTCAGACCGGCGCCCGGCCGTCGCCGGGCTGCCCGTTGGCGAAGATTCTACGGCGCCGGCCTCCGCCGTGGAATCGCCAGTCCGCCCAAGGCCAGCAGGCCCAACGTCGCCGGCTCGGGAACAGCCCATATCCTCGCCTCGGACGCGTTGCCCCAGATGTTCACCGCCCAGGGCGTTCCGTCAAACCACTCCCCGCTCAGGATGCCGGTGCCCACGACACGATCCCCGATGAGGGAGAGGCCCCCTTCCACGCGGTAGTCCCGCGCGTGGAACGTGACTGTCGTATACCCGAGGGCGCGGAGGCCATTGAGGGAACCGCCTGAGATGTCAGCGGTGCTGGTCTGTTCGGCGGAAAGCCCCGACACCCACCCCCCCGAGATGTTCACGAAGCTGCTGTCGTACCCGCGGAGGTCGCCCACCATACCGCCAGAGACGTTCACCGTGCTGGAGTCGCAAGCGGTGAGGTATTGGTTCACCCGACCACCTGACACGCTCAGGACGCTGGTGTCGAAGGTCTCGATCTGGTCCGCCTGCCCGTCAGAGATGTCGATGGTGCTGTTGTGCTCGGGACGGAGGATGCCCACCGACCCGCCGGAAATGGTGACGGCGCATCGGTTGTATGCGTAGAAGATGCCCACGCTCCCGCCGGAGATGTTGACCCTATCGTTCGCGGCGTACAGACTGCCCACCGACGCCCCCGCGGACATGTCCACGGTGCTGTCGCCATAGGCGTGGAGGACGTTCACGCCACCGCCCGAGAGGATGCTGAGACGGCTCCGATCCCACAGCGTGCCTTGGTCGTGGAGCACGCTGGTTGTGAACTGGTCATCATTCCTCAGGATGAAGCCAGCCCGCGCCGTCCCGCCCCCGATGAGCAGCGCCGTCAGTACCCCGGCCACGATCGCCCGCTTTGTCTTCATCGTCATTGCCTCCCTTACCGCTGCGCCGAGAACGGCGCGCACCTTCGGTGTGCCGTCCGTGACGGTCTGTCGAGAGGCGCCCTCCCCTCGGCTTACGTCGAGGTCACAGAGACTCCGCCTGAGCAGTGCGGAAACGAATCCTCCGAAGGCGGGAAAGTAGAGCGATGCCTTACCGCCTCCATCCTACCCCAAGATCGGCCGGCGTCAAGGGCAACTTGCATGCGTTCCGCATACGCCCACCCTCGACCGGGGTACGGCCCCCTTGCAGGTCGGCCCCCGGCATGGTACAGAGAAGGTGGAGTCCGTTCCGCTCCGGGGCAGTTTGCTTGGGTCGCGCTGGCGAAGGGCACGGCCATGATTCGGCACCGCTGCACAGACTGCGGCGCACTCTTGGAGAACCGCGACTGCGAGTCCGGCAAGCCGGATGTCTGCCCCGCCTGCGGCGCGGCCTTCGTCGTGCCCGGTCCCGTCCGGTTCAGGTGCCCGAAGTGCGGGTCGCGCATCCAGAGAGATGCGCCGACAGAAACCGTCGTCCAGAAGTGCCCGACCTGCGGACAGAAGCTCCGACTCCACCCCGTGCCGCGCCCGAAGCCCCCTCCGCCCACGCCCCCACCTGCCATGCGTCTGCCCCAGCCCGCGCAGCCCAAGCCGACGGGCCATCAGGGCTCCCCGATGGACGACGGCCCCAGCGGATGGTGGATCTTCCTCGGGATGGTCTTGGTGTGTGGCTTCGTCCCGTGGTTGATCCCCGTGGTGGGCATCGGAGCAGGCGCGTGGTACGTCGCGAAGGAAGCGTACAAGTGGCTCAGCTCTGGCAGGTCGGCCCCCGCGGCCGAAGCCGTCGTCTGGGTCGTCCTGGCCGTCGCCGTCGGGCTCGTGGTCCTCGTCCTGCTGGTGGCGACGTTCTCCCGAACGTCCTCCCCGCTTACGACCTACTGGCCTCAGTGGCGGTGACCCGCTGTCAGTCCGGCTCATCCCAACCCATCAGTTTGCCTGTGTAAGAGGAGAACTGGACCTTAGGACCGCCGCTGCCCTTGCTTGCGTAGTACCAATGGATGATCGGGCCAGCGCTCACCTTCATCGGTTCGCCCAACAGCTTGCGCACTTCGTCTTGAGACATCCCGAGCTTCAACTGCCGCCATGCCGCCTTGCCGACAGGCACAGCCGAGACGCGCGTGTCTATCGCCGGCCCACCCTCGAGCTTGGCGACCTTCTTCTCCAACTGCTCAACGCGCTTGGTCAAGGCCAGCAGCCGGGCATCGACAAGGGCATCTCGCCTTTCGGCAGCTTCCCGGATGGCCTTGGAAAGGCGCACAACACGATCTCCCAGCGCGTCCACCTTCTGTTCCGCTGTCATGGGCCCCGCAGAGCTTGCCTTCTGTGCCGGCGAACCATCGGCCGCACAGTACCCCAGGAGAAGCGCGATGGGAACAACGCTCAGGACTGCGAACCGTTTCATGATGGTCTCCTTTCGCTACCCGTACCCCGATTCTACAGCCCACCAGTCGAACCGGGAAGGCTTTTCAGTACAGGGCGCTCCCCCGCCGGGCTCGGCCGCTCTTCTGCGCCCGACGGCCAGGCGTGTGCGTGGTGGCGGCGACGATCACCCTCGTCCTCGTCACCCGTCCGCCCGATAGGCCCAGCGACGCCCTGGCCCAGCGGCCGACGACGCCGCCTGGTGATCCCCCCGCCCAGCCGGGCGGCGGCGGGAACGTCGCGCACAAGCCCGGGCCGGCGGCCGGCCGCCCGGCAACCCAAAGAATCGAGAGAATGTTGGAGCGGCCGTTCGCGGAGCGGGTGGCCGAGGCCGAGGTGATCGTCGTGGCGAGTCTCGTGGACTTCGCGCCCGCGCCGCCAAGACGGCCGGGCGACGCGGCCGAGGTGGCCATCCGGTGGAAAGTGGTCCGCATCCTGAAGGGGAAGCTGGCCGACAAGATCATCACCACCCAGAAGCCGGGCGCTCCCGTCGGCGGGGCCGTCGAGGAGCTTGTCGGGAAGGAGTGGATTCTCCTGCTGACCCCCGGGTACATGGCCGGGAAGCACCCATACGCCGGGCTCTGGACCATCAAGCTGGAGCGCGAAGTCCGTGCCATCGTGTCCGGCGGCGGGGTCGCCCCGTAGCACACGCCGACAGCGGGCCCGCGCTCGCCAGAGGCTTCAGCAAAGGGTCCATCGGTATCCGCATGCAGAGGCGCGCCGGGTGAGCCGTGCCGTGAAGCGCCGCATCATCCCCGCCGTGCGGCAGGGCGCCGCGGCCGGAGGGCCGGGGGATTCCGATAGGCCGAGGGGGCGTCGCTCGATAGAATGAACCAAAGGCCCTCGACGGCCGTTGGATCGATGCTATCTGAAAGCCCCCGGATACCGAAGTGCCCAGCCGCGTCCAGGGGCGGGGTGTGCCGGAACACGGAGGGAATCCTGCCCGCGAAGGGGAACCTCGCCCCGGCCGGAGGCGTCTTGTGCTTCCGGAAGGCCCGCACGTCACGCAAGCCGGAAAGGAGACGATGGACCCCAAACGCTCCAGGAGAATGATGTCGGCGGCGACGTTGGCGCTGGGTCTGGCGGCCGGGGGCCTCCATGCCCAGGCGGTTGGGGTCATCGCCCAGCCGGTGGCCCCGGCTGCTCCGCCGGCCGGCGGGGCGTCCGTTCCGCAAGGCAAGGGGGGCCTCCACATCGCTTCCGGGAGGCGCGTCGCTCTGCCGTATGTCCGCAACGACGGCGCGGGCTACCGGTGGGACATCCAGCGCTACGGCAGCGTCGGCCCGGGCACCAGCCGCGCGTACGGCTCGGGCATGTACCTCCAAGTAGACGGCTCGAGGCTGATGTTCACCGGCCAGGGCACCGTGAACGCCGCCGGCGACGAGATCGAGATCGGCCCTCAGGCCCGCGGCAACCTGCGGGTGTACAGGCGGATCAAGGTCTACCGCGACCAGGGCCTGGCGCGCTGGCTGGAGATCCTCGAGAACCCCACGGGCCGGGACGTCACCGTGCGCGTCCGCATTTACTCGGACATGCTCGGCACGATCGGCCGGACGATCTACGGGTCCGGCAAGGGCCGCTTCGGCGAGGAGGACACGGCCTTCGTGACGGCCACGCAGGTGCCCGGCGCCGCGGCGCTGATGCACTACGTCTGCACGAAGCGGAGCAAGGTCCGCCCGGCGGTCACCATTCAGGGCGACGACATCTACGTGGACTACGGCGTGACGGTGCCGGCGGGCAAGGCCGTCGTCCTGTGCAGCTTCGAGTCGCAGCATCGCTCGGTGGCGGAGCTGACGAAGCGGATGGAGGCGTTCCGCCCGCGGGAGGCGCTGAAGGACCTGCCGTCGAGCGTGCGGAAGCTGCTGATCAACATGCCGACGGCCGGGGGCTTCGAGGGCGTGGACCTGGAGCGGTCGGCTTCGGCCGACGTGGTCACCAGCCGGCATGGCGACCCGATCTTCGGGAAGATCGTCAACGAGAGCTTCCGGTTGGAGACCCTCTTCGGGCCGATGACCTTGCCGGCGAAGGAGGTGATCGGGCTGGCCTCGGCCGGCGGGGAGGACCGGCGGTTCCGCGTCCTGCTGACCGGCGGGCAGGTCATCGCCGGGCGGACGGACCCCCAGGCCGTCGTGCGGCTGGAGATGCCCTCCGGCGACACGCTGAGGGTGCCGTTCGGCGCCGTCCGCCAGTGCGCGTACCGGATCACCAAGGACAAGCCCGAGGAGATGGCCTTCGACGGGCCTCTGATGGTCCTCCGGACGGGCGACCGGGTGGCCTTCCTGCCGGACCGCACGGAGCTGCGGCTGCGGACGCGCCACGGCCTGGTCGCGCTCGACGCCAACGACCTCCTGGCGATCGCGCTGGACAACGCCGGCCACGCCGTGCATCGCGTGACGTTCCTCAACGGCTCGCAGCTCGCGGGGTTTCTCGAGCCGAGGCGGGTCCCGCTGACGCTGCGGCTGGGCCCGACGCCGACCCTCCCCCGCCACCTCATCGCCCGCGTGCAGTTCGCCGAGCGGGCCCAGCCCGACGCCACGCTGGACTGCGTCGTGCTCAGCAACGGCGACGAGCTGTTCGGGCGCTTCGCCGAGGAGACCCTCACGCTGCGGACGCGCTACGGCGAGGTGGAGCTGCGGCCGGAGAACATCCGCGCGATGGGCGTCAGCAAGACCCACCTCGGGCGGGCGTCGCTGAGGCTCTGGGACGGCTCGGTGCTTCGCGGCCAGTGCGGCAAGGAGACGCTGGCCTTCCAGATCGTCCCGGGGCCCACGCTGGACCTCTACATCGGCCAGTGCGTTCAGGTCCGCCGCAACCAGGCCCTCCCGCCGGCAGAGGTCCAGCAGGCCCTCCGCGAGCGGGTCGGGCGGCTCGGTGCCGAGAGCTACAAGGACCGCCAGACCGCCACCGAGGAGCTGGTCAAGATGGGCAAGGGCATCGCCCCCATGCTGCGGGAGTACCTCGGCGCCAGCGACGCGGAGGTCCGCCAGCGGATCGAGGTCATCCTCGAGCGCCTCGGCGCGGCGCCGTAAGAGCCTATTCGGCAAATCGGACCTGCCTGCCGGCAGGCAGGATAATCCCCGGTTGGGCGTTTCGCTCGCGGCCCGACCGAAGCCGCCTGGGCCCCCCGCCAAAATCGGACCTGCCTGCCGGCAGGCAGGATAGTCCGGGTATGTGTACCTGGTGTGTACCTGGCGTGGACCTGCCTGCCGAATCTCCGTCCTCCCGCCTAGAGATTTAACCCCTGTGTTTATAGACAGTTATCTGCTATATACCTAGTACTCATTATGTGTACCTGCGAAATTCGGTACACATCCCGCTGCCGGGGCCGGAAACAGGAGCCCTGGGCGGTCAGCGAGGGCCCTGCCGTTCAACGGCCGGTCAGCCCGGCCTCGACGCTCGCCGCGGCGGAGGCGATCAGG
>DASRZG010000531.1:0-11287 GCA_035686585.1 Phycisphaerae bacterium | reverse complement strand
TCGAAGGTGTACCGGATGGGCAACAACGAGATCCGCGCCTTGCACGACGTGGACCTGGACGTGTTCGAGGGCGAGTACCTGTCCGTGATGGGCCCGAGCGGGTCGGGCAAGAGCACGCTGTTCAACATGATCGGCGCCCTGGACGATCCCAGCAGCGGGTCGGTTACGATCGCCGGGGTGGACCTGACGAGCCTGACCAGCCGGCAGCGGGCGTACATCCGCAACGCCCATATCGGGTACATCTTCCAGGCCTACAACCTCATCGGCGCCTTGACCGCGCGGTACAACGTCATGCTGCCGCTGCTGTTCGGCGGCAAGAGCGAGCACGACGCGGGCGAGCGCGCCGACGCGGTCCTGACGGAGGTGGGCCTGGGCGACCGGACCACCCACCGCCCCGACGAGCTGTCCGGCGGGCAGCAGCAGCGCGTCGCCATCGCCCGCGCCCTCGCCAACGAGCCGACCATCCTGCTGGCCGACGAGCCAACCGCCAACCTGGACCTGCACACCGGCGAGGAGATCATCTCCCTCCAGCGCCGCCTCTGCGACGATCACGGCGTGACGGTCATCACCGCCACCCACGACCACAAGATGCTCGACAAGTCCGACCGTATCCTGTGGATCAAGGACGGCGGGGTCGACCGCCTCGAACAACGCCGCGACCTCGACATCCGCGTCGGCAGGGTGGAGTGATCTCCCCCGGCCTGGAGACCCAGGCCGGAAGTGCCGGAAGCTCGGAGAGTCATCGACCCTTCGACCGGGTGACTTCCTTCCGTTGTTTGACCCCGGACCTCCGGCCTGATATGCCGCCTGGCGGCCCCATTTTAACTGCCTTCCAAGACATCACTTCCTTGTCAAAATAAGGGATTCGTGGTAGGATACGCCGCAGTGAGGCGGGCGTTTCAGGGGTATGACTCCCTTCACGCCCTCTGGCCCGCCGTGGTGGGCAGGTCGTGTTTTCGGGGCCGGTGGCCGGCCCCGGATCATCTCAGAACAGGAGAGTCCAAAATGCGTGAGCAACGAACAGGTTCAGGTCGGGCGTACTTCGGGCTGCCGTTGATCGAATCCCTCGAGGCGAGGCTGCTGCTGTCGACGACCGGAGAGGAGTTGGCCGCCCCAATCGAGGCGGCGGCGGCCGGCGACAAGGGGGAGGTCATCGTCGGCACGGACACGGCCGACGCGCTGGTGGGGACGACGGGGGATGACCGGATCAAGGCCCTCGACGGCGACGATGTGATCCTGTGGGACGGGGTGAACTCGGAAGACGACAGGATCGACGGCGGGGGGGATTTTGACCTTCTCTTCGCCGCGCCGTCCGCCACCCCGGATGACGTCGTGGACGTGACCAAGAGCGACGGCGTGACCAACGTGGAGGCGGTGATCACGCTCGCCGGTGACGACCAGGTTTCCGTGGTTCTGAAGGAAATCCTGCACGACCGCGCGGGGAACGTGTTCGTGGCCCTGATGGGCGACGGGAACGACACGCTGATCATCGACGCGACCGGCAGGTGGCTGGGCGTGGACGGCGAAGCGGTCAAGAACGGTGAGGGCGATCTCTTGAACACGGAGGTCAATCTAACTCATCTCACCTCCGTCCCCTCGGACGTGGCGTCCGGCCTGGTGCTTCAGATGCTCCAGTCCGAGGTGAGCTCGGATGGATTGGTTGTACTGACCTTCGCGGCCGCGAGCGGCTCCGGTGAGGTGGTCAGCATCGTGACCGATGCCGAAACGGTCGTCGTGGGGACCGACCGGATCGGCTACCAGACCTACTCGGTGGATGTCGCCACGGGAACGCTGACGCTCGTGTCGTGACGGTGGCGGGAAAGAGTCGCAGCAGCAGGTAGAAGAGTCGAAGGGTCCGCCAAGAGTCGGACTCTTCGACTCTTTCGCTTTTGGAGTCTCTGACTGTCCGCCCCTACTCGTGGCGCAGGGCCGTGATCGGGTCGAGCTGTGCCGCGCGGATGGCGGGGTAGAGGCCGGAGATCAGGCCGACGACGATGGCCATCAGGAAGGGGATGATCATGATGGGGCCAGTGAGCATGGTCGTCAGACCCAGCGCGCGCTGGACGATGGTGGGGATGAGCGCGCCGACGCCGATCCCGATCAGCCCGCCGACGGTCGTGAGGGTGACGGACTCGACGAGGAACTGGGTGACGATGTCGCGCCTTCGGGCGCCCATGGCTCTCCGGACGCCGATCTCGCGGATGCGTTCCTGGACGGCGGCGAGCATGACGTTCATGATGCCGATTCCGCCGACGATCAGGGAGATGGAGGCGATGAAGAAGAACACGATGTTCCAGAGCCGGCGCTGCTTGCGCCGCTGCTCGATGAGCTCCAGGGGAACGGTGATCTCGTAGTCGGTGGTGTCGTGCCGCCGCGCCAGCAGGGAGCGGGCGATCTTGGCGCCGTTGATGACGGCGGCCTCGTCGGCCATCTGGAAGATGATCTGGCTGACCTCGACGAGCTCGCGCGTCTCGGTGGAGCTGGTGCGAATGATGGTGTAGGCGCCGAACCGCATCCGGTCGGCGCGGTCGGGGATGAAGACGATGTTGGCGGCGGCCTCGGAGGGCATGGCGGCGGCGGAGCGGGACGGCTCGGCCGCCAGGCCGATCACGATGAAGCTCTGCCCGTCGAGCCGGATCACCTTGCCAAGCGGGTCGACGTAGTGGAAGAGCCGGCGGGCGAGGGACTCGGTCAGGACCGCGCAGTTGCGGGCGCGGGCGCGGTCGCCGGCGGAGATGAACCTCCCGGCCGTGATCCGCAACCGGGCGAGGTCCAGGTACTCCGGCGGCACGCCGAGGATTTCCGCGGGGATGGACCGGCTTCCGAGCTGGGCGCTCTTACGGGTACGGTGCGCGGTGACGGTGCGGAGCAGGCCCGGGAGGTTTTCGCGGAGGCAGTCGACGTCGCTGCGGTCGAGCCCGTAGCTCAGCACGCCCCGCTCCTGGGCGGCGATGGTCTGCTCGGGCGGGGGCTTGACGGACTCGACCAGCAGGTTGTCGGTGCCCATCTGCCGCAGGGCCTGCTGGGATTCCCAACTGGCGCCCTCGTTGATGGCGAGCATGGCGATGACGCTCCAGACGCCGAAGAGGATGCCCAGGGCGGTCAGGAAGCTGCGGACCTTGTGGACCAGCAGGGAGTGCAGACCCAGCAGCAGGATGTCGCCGACCTTGTACAGCGTCACGGCGCCGCCTCCCGCCCGTTCCGGGTGTCGGAGCTGACCCTGCCGTCGGTGAGGTGGATGGTCCGGTGCGTCCGCTCGGCGACGTTGCCCTCGTGGGTGACGATGATGATGGTCCGTCCCCGCCGGCTCAGGTCGTCGAAGAGGTTCAGGATTTCCTCGGTGGTGGCCGAGTCGAGGTTGCCCGTGGGCTCGTCGGCGAGGATCACCAGCGGGTCGTTGGCCAAGGCCCGCGCCAGCGCCACCCGCTGCTGCTGCCCGCCGGACAGCTCAACGGGGGTGTGGCTGGTCCGGTCGCCCAGGCCGACCATCGCCGCCATCTCGGCGCTGCGGAGATGCCGCTGGTGCCGCGAAAGGCCCTGGTAGAACAGCGGCACCTCGATGTTCGCCAGCACCGAAAGCTGCGGGATCAGGTTGAACGACTGGAACACGAACCCGATGTGCCGGCCCCTGATCTCGCTGAGCTGGGCGTCGGGCATGCCCGAAACGTCCTGGTCGCCCAGGAAGTACCGCCCGTCGGTGGGCCGGTCCAGGCAGCCCAGCACGTTCAGCAGCGTGCTCTTGCCCGAGCCGCTGTGGCCCATGATGGCGACGTATTCGCCCTCGGCGATGTCGATGGAGACCCCGTCCAGGGCGCGGACGAGCGTCTGCCCCATGGGGTAGTGCTTGCGGATCTTGTCGAGGCGGACCAGGACTTCCATAGCGAGCTTACCTTGGTCCCCTGCCGCCGTCGCCGCCGCTGGAGCGGCGGGGCCTGCGAGCCCTCTCCTGGCCGTCGCCGCCGGCGCCTTGCGTCGTGGGCCTGCTGGCGGCGGAGCCTTCGGGCCGGCCGGGGTCGCGGACCGCGGGCCGTCCGCCCTCGTTGGGTGCCCCCCCGTTCATCGCGGGCATGGAGGCGGGGGTGTCCTTCTCGTCGGCCGGGGGCTTACGATGAATCTGCTCGCCCGGCGGCGGGACCAGCAGGACGGCGTCGCCCTCGGTGAGCCCGGACTTGATCTGGGCGCGGGTCTCGCTGGTCAGGCCCAGCTCGACCTCCACCCGCTGGGCGGTGCCGTCTTCGGCGACGCGGTAGCAGAAGGTGACGTCCTGGTCGGAGAAGACCGCGGCGATGGGCACGCTGAGGGCGTCGGGCAGCTCGGCGAGGGTGATCTCCACGTCGCAGGTCATGCCGGGCTTGACGTCCAGGCCGGTGACGTCGTCGTTAAAGGTGATGGTCGTGGGGTACACCTTCACTCCGGGACTCAGCCAGGGGTTCTGGTTGTCGGGCAGGAAGGCCACCTTGGAGACGGACCCCATCAGGGACTGGCCCGCCCGGGCGTCCAGGCGGATGCGGGCGGGCAGCCCGACGGACACCTGCTCGCGGATCGACTCGTACACCCGCGACTTGACCACCAGCGTCTTGGAGTCCGGGATGATCATCAACTGCTGGCGCGGGCTGACCTCCTCGTTCAGCGCCACGGTGATCGGTCTCGCCCAGTGCCGCACGCGCGTCTCGTAGACGACCAGACCGGTCTGATCGGCCTTGATGTCCAGGTACTCGTCCCGGTCGGCCTTCGAATCGGTGAGCTTCTCCTCGGCGTCCTTCAGCGCGTACTCCTTGGTCTCCTTCTGGGTCTTGGCCAGGGCCAGTTGCTTGTCCCGCTCGGCCAGGGCGGACAGCTGCTCGCGCTTGGCGTCCTCGACGGCGGTCTGGAGGTTGCGCAGGCGGCGGGGGTGGGTGTACTTGTGGAGGATATCCTTGTCCATCTTCGCCCGGGCGAGGGCCCGCTGGAGCTTCTCGACCGTCAGCTTGTCCGCCTCAATCTCGCTCTTGCTGTACGGCTGCTTCAGCTCGGGGTCCTCGTTGATCGTCAGCTTGGCCTGGTATTTGCTCTCGGCCAGGTCCAGGTCGCCCTTGGCCTGGTCGATCGCGCCCTTGGCCTCGGCCTGGAGCTGGTTCCACTCCGCCTCCGTGTACTTGGCAAGGTTCGCCTCGGCGTCCTCGACCGCATAGCCCGCCTGGACGACCCGCGCGTCCAGGTCCATCTTCTTGATGTCGTAGTTGGTGACCGCGGCGCTGTGGTCGTCCTTGGCCTGCTGGACGCGCATGGTCTGCTCGGTGATGGTATCGATGAGCTTGTCGCACTCGAAGCGGACCGCGGTCTGGCCCTTCTGGATGACCTTGCCCTCGGGGAACAGCTCGACGATCACACCCGCCCAGTCCAGCTCATTGCGGATGACCTGCTGCTGCTCCGCCTCGATCTCGCCGTCCTCGGTGATCGACACCGTCATCGGGCCCCGGTCCACCTTCGCCCGCGGCAGCGACGCGATCACGCTCGCCCCCGAACCGACCGCGCCCGGAATCCAGATCACGCCGATCACCACCACCACCGCCGCCAGCAAGGCCACGAACCACCATAGGCGGTTCTTCTGCCCGCCCTTAGCGGGCGGCGGCGCCGGGGCGATTCCGCTCGAGATAGAACGGCTCGTCTCGCTCATAGAACTTGCCTTCCTCGTCCACCGAGATCATGCCCAGCGCGGCCAGGAAACTCAGCCGCGTCGTGACGTAGTTGACCAGCGCGGAGGTGACCTCGATCCGGCTGGATCGCAGGGAGTCCTCCGCCTCCAGCAGGTCCCGCGTGCTGGCCAGGCCCTCCTTGAACTCCAGGCGCGTCAGCGTCGTGCGCCGTCCGGCCAGGGCGGCGGATGCCTTCTGGATCTTGTAGGTGTTGTTGCTCTTGACCAGCGCCCGGTAGGACTGCCTCACCTCCATGCGGACGCGGTCCAGCAGCTCCTCCAGGTTCCGCTCGGCGCGGGCCTGGGCGATGATCGCGTTGCGATAGCTGTCGCGGTTGTCCGTCTGGTCGAGCTGGTAGTCCAGCTCCAGCCCCGCCGTCTGGGTGTGCTGGTGGAACTGCACCTGGAGGGGCTTGCGGGGGGTCTTGCCCACCGCCCGCACGCCCAGGACCAGGTCCAGGGAGGGGTTGAACGCGTCGGCGGCCATCTCCACGTCCCGCCGCCGGTCGCGCACCTCCGCCCGCTGCGTCAGGAGGTCCGGGCGGGTCCGCATGGCCACCTCGATCGCCTCGCCCTCGGCGAAGGGGATCGGCAGCGGATCCAGCTTGGCCAGCTCCTCCTTGTCCAGCTCGACCGCCGCCTGCATCGGCAGCCCGATCGTCAGCTTCAGTCCGTCCAGCGCGTCCTGGTACCGCTGCGTCACCAACTCGATCCGGCTCTGGGCGTTCAGGACGTTCTGATCCGCCTGGTCGGCCTGGATGCGGGAGATCATCCCCGCGTCCACCTGCGCGGTGACGAACTTCGCCGTCTGCTGGAGCCGGGTGAGGTTGTCCTGCTCGTTGGTCAGGTCGTCGCGGGTCTGGAGCACGCGGTAGTACGACGAGGCCGTGTCCACCGCGAACGTCTGCGTGAACCGGTCGTACTCGATCACCGCCAGGGCCAGGTCGCGCTCCGCGCGGAACAGGTCCTCGTAGGCGAACCCGCGCCACGCCCCGCGCAGCAGGGGCTGGGTGAAGTTGGCGCTGACGAACGACCCGAAGCCCGTCGAGCGGATGTCCAGGAAGTCCGTGGCGAAGTTCAGCCCCGCCGCCAGCGTGGCGATCCCGCCCGTGGCCAGCTTCTGGGTGAACGTCAGGTCGGCGGTGCCGTCCCCGTCCCACACCGTCGCCCCCGTCGGCCCGCGGTGGAACGAGTCCTTCGACGCCACGCCCCCGCCCAGCGGGTTCCAGTCATGACGCTGGTTCGCCAACGCCAGCGCCTGGACGTACAGGTCTTCCTTGCGGGTCTTGAAGCGCCGGCTGTTGCTGTGGGCGATCCACAGGCAGTCCGCCAGCGTCAGCACGCGCGCCGACTCGGCGCCCGCCATCGGCACCGCCCCGCCGTCTGGAAGGACGATCGCGCGGACGGGCGTGTCGATCCGCTTGCCGTCTTCTTCCGGCTTGCTCTTGTCCGCCGGCTCGTTAATGCGGAAGGGGGATCCCTTGCCCAAGGCCGCGAGCTGCTTCTCCTGGATCAGGGCGTACGCGGCCCGGTCCGCCTGGAGGGCGTACTGCGCCGGCGAGCAGCCGGCCGCCAGCACACCGGCCGCCAACAACGCAAAGACCGCAAGCCGGGCCGAAACATTCCGACCGCCAGTACGAGTCCGTCTTGTAAGCATAGAGCACATGGACCAGCCGTTCGGCCTCATCGTCCGCTTCCTGTTCGGGTCGCCGCCATGTTAAACGCGCTCTGCCGGGCGAAGTTCCCCGGCAATGCCCGGGAAGCTTGGAATGGTTACACAAACGCAGGCAATCCGTCAAGCTTGCATTTGGCCGACAAGTTGGCGCGTGCGCCGCCGGCGGTATAATGCCCGCCGTGCCGCGGTGCGATTCGCCGGGCCATTCGGGAGACCCATGTGACCAGGCCTTCACGAGTTATCGACGTGCACCAGCACGTGTTCTGGCACGGCCGGGACGACGCGGAGCTGGTCGCCAACCTCGACGAGCACGGCATCGACAAGGCCGTGCTGCTGAATTGGGACGTCACCGCCCTGGAGCACGCCTGTGCCTACGAGGGCGTGTTCAACCCCGTCCACGTCACGCCGGGACAGAAACACCCCGGCATCCCCTTTGCCGACGGCGTGCGGGCGGCGCGGCGGTTCCCCGAGCGGTTCCTGCTGGGCTACTGCCCCCACCCGCTGGACCCGTGGGCGGTCGAGCACCTCGACGCGGCCGTGCGGATGTACGGCGTCCGCCTGTGCGGCGAGTGGAAGGCGACCGTGCCCTTCGACGACCCGCGCTGCCTGAACCTGTTCCGCTGGTGCGGCGGGCAGGGGCTGCCGGTGCTGTTCCACATCGACGTGCCGTACCGGCCCGACGGCAAGACGGGCGAGCCGGTCTACCAGAAGGAGTGGTACGGCGGCTCGATCGACAACGTCGAGCGGGCGCTGGCCGCCTGCCCGCAGACGATCTTCCTCGCCCACGGGCCCGGGTTCTGGCGCTACATCAGCGGCGACGCCGACCGGGCGGCCGAGGGCTACCCGTCGGGCCCCGTCGCACCCGGCGGGGCGATCGGGCGGCTTCTGGACACGTATGCCAACTTCCACTGCGACCTCTCCGCCGGGTCGGGCCGCAACGCCCTCGCCCGCGACGTCGATCACGCCCGCACGTTCATCGGGAAGTACCACCAGCGTTTTCTCTTCGGCCGGGACACCTGCGACGGCCGGCTCCACGAGACCCTCCAGTCCCTGGACCTGCCCGCCGACGCCGCCGAGAACATCTACCACCGCAACGCCGAGAAGCTGCTGCGGATTGGTTAGGGCGGGTGCCGTCTGGATGCACATCGGGACGTAGTCCGCAACCGTGCCACAAGACTCACGGGGCGGGGGAAGTTCCCGGTCGGCCCTGAACCTGGAAGGCGCTCCGGCCTGGTCTTTGAGGCCCGTTCACGGGCCTTCGCCCCGAAGGGGTCTAGGCCAGGGCCTTTGGCCCTGGTAAGGCGGGCATTCATTTCATATCATCTTCTTCTCAGGATAGCCCGCTTCAGCGGGCTTACCAGGGCCGGCGACATTTTGGGGAGGTGAATCATGTCCCTGAGGGCGTACAGCGAGATCAATCTGCATTTCGTGTGGCGGGTCAAGGACAACAACCCCGTCCTGCACGATGAGGTGGAGATGCAGTTGGCGCGGTTTCTGCGGGGCCGGGTCTTCGAGACAGGCGGGGCGTTCTTCCACGAGGTCGGAGGCACGGACGATCACGTTCACCTTGTGGTGTCGGTGCCGCCGACGCTGACGCCCAGCGAGTGGATCGGGACGGTCAAGGGGAGCAGTTCGCACTTCATCAATCATGAGATCGTCAACGGCAAGCTCCTCGAGTGGCAGACCGGCTACGGCGTGGTGAGCTTCGGATCGCGCGACTTGCCGTGGGTGGTGGACTACGTCCACAACCAGCGTCAGCACCATGCGGCTGGCCGGACATTCGAGCGGCTGGAGCGGATCGACCCGCCGGAAGAACAAGCCCGCTGAAGCGGGCTGGGAAGGAAGGGGGGAGATTATCGGGTGAGGGCCGCCCGAACCAGGGCCAAAGGCCCTGGCCTATACCCCTTCGGGGCGAAGGCCCGTAAACGGGCCTGAACGACCGACCGCGGCACCCACTACCTGCCCCCGGGCACTGGAGGCGTTCCAGGACCTGCTGTCTCACCTGCCGGATGACACGGGGATGTCGTTCGTGTTCATCCAGCACCTGGATCCCAGCCACAAGTCCAACCTGGCGGGAATCTTCTGCCGGTCGTCGAAGATGCCGGTGGCGGAGATTACCGACGGGACGGAGCTGGAGCCCGATCACGTCTATGTGACGCCGCCCGCGGCGGGGTGATCAGCCGCGGAAGTCTTCCTTGCGGAGCTGGTAGCGTTTCATCTTCTCGTAGACGGATCGGGCCTCGACGCCGGCGCGGGCGGCGGTCTCGCCGACCCGGCCCCGGGTGCGTTGGAGCCAGGCGGTGAGGTAGGCCTTCTCCAGGGCGACGACGACCTCGCCGCGGATGTCCTTCAGCGGCCTGCTGAGCCATCGGTCGGGCAGGGCGTCGCCGGCGAGGACGCCGGTCAGGATGCCGTCGCCGGCTCGCGAGTCCGGGGCGATGCCGGTGGGCAGGTGCTCCAGGCGGATCAGGCCTCCGTCGCACAGCAGGATGGCCCGCTCCAGCACGTTGATCAGCTCGCGGACGTTCCCGGGCCAGTCGTAGCGGACCAGCGCCCGGTGGGCCCGGGGCGTGATGCCGCGGGCGGCGCAGCCGATGCGGCGGGACAGGTGGTCGATGTAGCCGTGGACGAGGGTGGGGATGTCCTCGCGTCGCTCGCGGAGGGGCGGGATGGTCAGCGTAACGACGGTGAGGCGGTAGTACAGGTCGCGGCGGAACGTGCCCGCCTTGGTCAGCTCCTGCAGCTCGCGGTTGCTGGCGGCCATGACCCGCACGTCCACCGTGAAGGACCGCTCCCCGCCCACACGGCGGATCTCGCGGTCCTGGAGCACGCGGAGCAGCTTGACCTGGAGGTGGCTGGGCATCTCCCCGATCTCGTCCAGGAAGATCGTCCCGCCGTGGGCCAGCTCGAAGCAGCCCCGCCGGCTCCGGGTGGCGCCGGTGAAGGAGCCTTCCTCGTGCCCGAACAGCTCGCTCTCCAGCAGCGATTCGGGCAGGGCGCCGCAGTTGATCGGCAGGAACGGCCCGCCCTGGCGGGGGCCTTCGGTGTGGATCGCCCGCGCCAGGCGCTCCTTGCCCACGCCCGTCTCGCCCTGGATCAGCACCGACGTGTCCGACGTGGCCACGCGCCGGGCCACGTTCAGGAACGCCTGCATGACCGGGCTCTCCGAGACGAAGTCCGCCAGCCTCGGGGTGTTGATCGATGGGCGGGTCGAAGACGGCCCGGTCGTCTCCTGCCGCCGCCGCATGGCCGAGGTGATGGCCGCGCGAAGGACCCCGTCGTCCAGGGCGACGCACAACACGCTGTCGCAGCCGGCGGCAAGGCACTCGGCCTGACGCTCGGCGTCCTCACCGTCCAACAGCAGCAGGATCGCCGGCGACTCCGGCAGCTCGCGGATCAGCCGGATGCCGTGCTCCAGCGGACTCGAAAGGCTCGCCTCGTGGGCGATCAGGACGTCCGGGCTCTTGCGGGCGGCCCGCTCCCACATGTTCCGCCCACGCCGGAACATGTCCACGACGATGTCCTGACCTCGAAGCAAAGACCGGATGCGACGCCGGAGGGCGTCGTCCGGGATCGCCAATACAACTCGCAGCAGCATGCTCCGTCTCCACAAGCGCCCATCTCGGACGTTTCGTTCCTATTCTATTCGGTCGCCCGGGCCCGAAATACGCCAACCCGGTCTTTTTCCTCATGCCCTCCCCGGGCAGGAGGTCCTGTCCGGACCCGATATTTACTGCCGACGGGGCGGAGGGTGCGGAGAGCGGGTAGGCTGTTTTCGGGCATAAGCGGTGTTTTTGGAATCAGTTACCCCTCCGCGTCCTCCACGTCCTCCGCGGTTTGAAAGGAGTTCGCCACGGCCATACCCCCGGCCCGGCCCGCTGTGGCACGGAGTTTGATTGCGGGCTACTCTCAGCCGCCCGAATGGCGGGCGGAGCGAG
>DASRZG010000530.1:0-7385 GCA_035686585.1 Phycisphaerae bacterium | reverse complement strand
GGCTCCGGCATGGTCAGTCAGCCTTGGGCGTGGACCATTTCAGGGCGACCTTGAACGTCGCCTCCCCGCCCGCGGAGGCGATCAGCAGGTTGCCCTTCAGGTCGGCCTTGAAGCCGAACTCCACCTGGATCTCGTCGGGCGAGGTCGCCAGGTCGCGGAGGTTCTCGACCACGACCCTGGCCGTCTGCTTGACTCGCGCCAGGGCCGCTTCGAACGTCTCCTGCGCCCTTTCGATCGTCCGCACGCCGGGAGCGGCGGGGGCCATTCCCCTTAGAGGCTCCGCATCCACCTCGATCAGAATGCTCCCGCCGCCTTCGAGTTGATACTCCACAGCCGGTTTCATGCACAGCCCCTTGCTCTGGTGCCCGGACAGACGTCGCCTGCCTCGGCCCAACCGGTCTTCCGTCAGGGCCCCACGCGGCACGGAAGGCAAGCCCCACACGCCCGTTCCCTGCCCCGGCCCAACCTGTATGGACCACGCCAGTATGGTATCACGCCGCCCGCACGACGCATAGTCGTTTGGGATTCCATGTCGTTTGGGATTCCACGCGCCGAATGCCCTTTCCAACCCCCCGATGGGCCGGTACCCTGTTGCCCGGAAGGAGAACGACGATGGGCATCAGCCTGGGACTGGTGGGGTTGGGGAGCTTCGGCAGCGCGTTCGCCCGGCTGTTCAAGAGCCATCCGCTGGTGGATCGGATCGGGCTGTGCGATCTCGAGCCGGACCGGATGGCCAAGTTCGCGGAGGACCCGTTCTTCGCGGACAAGTTCTCCCCGGCCGACGCGTACGGATCGCTGGAGGAGATCTGCGAATCGGACCTGGACGCGCTGGTGATCATCACCCAGCACTGGCTGCACACGCCCCAGGCCGTGCAGGCGATGGAGGCCGGCAAGCACGTCTACAGCGCCGTCCCGCTGCTGTGCGTCCCCGACGGCGACGAGATCCTCCAGTGGTGCGACAAGCTCGTCGAGACCGTCAAGCGGACGGGCCTGCACTACATGTACGGCGAGACCACCTACTACCGCCCCCAGGCTATGTACTGCCGCCGCCGGGCGGCGGAGGGCGCCTTCGGTGAGTTCGTCCACACCGAGGGGGATTACCTCCACGACGTCGAGCACGGCCTGCGCGGGGTCAAGACCAGCCGGTTGGGCTCGACGGCGGGGACCGAGTACGCCCGGAAGATGGCCGAATACAAGGCCCGCGGCGTGCAGACCGGTCCGATGCACTATCCGACGCACTCGACGGCGGGCCCGATCTGCGTGACGGGCGCCCACATGACCCGCGTGTGCGCGTGGGGCTACCGCAACCGGACGGGCGACCCGTACTTTCACGAGGACGTGGCCGACCCGGCTGGGCAGTTCAGCAACGAGACGGCCCTGTTCACCATGAGCAACGGGGCGACGTGCCAGATCCGCGAGTACCGCGAGATCGGCCATGGCGGCTTCGAGGGGTTCCGGATCTACGGCACGGAGGGGAGCTTCGAGGCCAACACGTGGCATCCTCGCAAAGGCCCGCGCGAGGCGGTCACGGTCGAGCAGATGCGCGACCCGCTGCCGGCGGAGGTGCTGGAGGGGTTCCAGGCCGGCGGCGACGACAAGAGCGTCTACGGCGGCCACGGGGGCTCACACGCCTACCTGGTGCACGAGTTCGTCGACGCGATCGCCCACGACCGCACCCCCGCGATCACCGCCTGGGACGCCGTCCGCTACACCGCCGCCGGCGCCATGGCCCACAAGTCCGCCCTGGCGGACGGGGAGGTGATGAACGTCCCCGACTGGGGCGATCCGCCGAGGTAAACGGGAACGGGGAACCGGGAACCGGGAACCGGGAACAAAGGAACCAGGAACAAGGGAACCGGGAACCGGGAACGGCGAACAGCGAATATCGAATATCGAATATCGAATAGCGAATGTCGAAGTGCGGGGACGCCCAGTTCGACATTCGCTATTCAGAATTCGGTATTCGCCATTCGTTGTTTTCTGTTCCCGGTTCCTCTGTTCCCGGTTCCCGGTTCCCGGTTCCCGGTTCCCGGTTCCCAGTTCCCGGTTCCCGGTTCCCAGTTCCCGGTTCCCAGTTCCCGGTTCCCAGTTCCCGGTTCCGGGTTCCCAGTTCCCGGTTCCCAGTTCCCGATTCCCGGTTCCCGGTTCCCGGTTCCCGTCGTCAGACGGTTCGTCCCACCGCCGACGCGATCCTTTTCAGCGAGGTCATCAGCTCCGCCAGGACGGCGGGGGTGATCGACTGGGCGCCGTCGCTGAGGGCGTGCTCGGGGTCGAGGTGGACCTCCAGCAGCAGCCCGTCGGCGCCGGCGGCGATGGCGGCGCGGGACATGGCGGGGACCAGGTGGGCGTGCCCGGTGCCGTGGGAGGGGTCGACCAGGACCGGCAGGTGCGTCCGCTCCCGCAGCTCGGGGACCACCGACAGCGGCAGGGTGTTGCGGACGTACTCCTCGAACGTCCGGATGCCCCGCTCGCACAGGATCACCTGCCCGTTGCCGGCGTTGATCACGTATTCTGCCGCCAGCAGCCACTCCTCCAGCTTGGCGCTGGGCCCCCGCTTGATTATCACCGGCTTGCCGCATCGGCCCGCCGCCTCCAGCAGCGGGTAGTGCTGCATGTTCCGTGCCCCGATCTGCACCACGTCGGCGGCCTGGGCGACGGGGGCCAGCTCCTCCAGCCCGATCGCCTCGGTCACCATCGCCAGCCCCGTCGCCTCCCGGGCCTCCTCCAGGATCCGCAGGCCCTCCTCCCGCAGGCCCTGGAAGCTGTACGGGCTGGTCCGGGGCTTGTAGGCCCCGCCGCGGATGCCGATCGCCCCGGCCGAGGCGGCCGCCTGCGCCGTCCGCAGGAACTGCTCCCGGTCCTCGACCGCGCAGGGCCCGGCGATCACGCCGATCGCCTGCCCGCCGAGGGGGAAGCCCCTGGGGCCGATGGGGATGACCGTCCGCGTCCGCTTGACCTCCGTCGACGCCATCTTGTACGGCGCCAGGATCGGCAGGACCCGTTCGACCATCGGGGCGTTCTCGATCGCCCCCTTGTCCACCATCCGCTTGTCGCCGATGCAGGCGACCACCGTCCGGTCCGTGCCATAGATGACGTGGTCCTTCAGCCCGTACTCGCGGACCAGGTCCACCACGTGCTGCACCTGGGCCTTGCCGGCCCCGGGCTTCATCACTACGATCATTCGTGCTACTCCCTGCTTACCGCGGCAGCGCCGCTACCGCGAAAACGTGCCGCAAATCCGAAATCCGAAACACGAAATCCGAAACAAATCAAAAACACGAAGCACGAAAGAAGAAGCGGCTCGTGAATCTTCCCAAGGCGATGACCGGCCCGTTCCGGTCAGGCGTTTGAAGCATTCGTCCGCAGGACGTCCCGTTGGGGCGGATCTCCTGGGTCGCCGTCGCTCTGCTCCTGTCAGTTGCCGGCCGCGCGCCGTACCAGCGCCGCCCAGTCTTTGTCCACCTCGCTCGGCGGCTGACCGATCGAGATCAGCCCCGGACCCGTAATGCGCTGGACCGCCCCGGCCTGTAGCTCCCCGCCGGCGCGGGGGTTGTACCATCGGACATCGTAGGCGCCCTCCGGCAGCTTCAGTTCGGCGGACCCGCCGGCGGGGAGGTAGACGGCGTAGACTTCTCCCGGCCTGGCCAGGACGTAGTCGCCGGCGCCGCCCGTCAGGTCGTCCGCGTGCGACATCTCCGCGAACGGCAGATGCTTGCGGAAGAACTCCAGGGCGTGCCGCGTCTGGTCCCACAGGCGGTCCCGGCTGCGCCAGTCCTCACAGTTCAGGTCGCCGTGGGGATGGCGGTAGCCGAAGTACCACTCCACCCCGCCCCCGCCGGCCATGAGGTTGCCCCACAGGCCCTGCCGGCGAATCTCGTCGTGGGCGGGGTCCACCGCGTCGGGCGCGGCGCCGAAATTGGCCGGGCCGAACTCATCCAGGCAGACCACCCACGGCCGCTTGGCGGCGGCGGATCGGTCCACCCACTTGATCGTCTCGGCGTGCGTCTCGCCGACGCGGCCCAACTGGAGCGAAGGCCCTTCGAAGAATTCGTATCCCAGCAGCGGCGCGTACACCCGGTCCCGGTTGGACGGGTAGGTGTGGACCACCACCGCGTGTCCGTAGGGGTCCAGACGGTGGATATACCGGGCGAACTCCTGCCGCTGGGCGTGGGTGTTGGTGTTCTCCTCGCCGAGGTTCCAGACGACGGCCAGGTGATGGCCGAAGCGGGCGATCAGCTCGCGGTAGTAGAGCTTTCGCTGGCGGCCCAGGTTGCCGCCGTCGAGGAGCTGGTCGTTCTCGGTCTCCTGCGTCACCACGTGCAGGGCGATGCCCAGGCGGTCCATGTGCGAGAAGACGATCTCCCACTGATCGCACTTGGAGCAGTCAAAGCGGAGCGGCTCGTCCTGGGCCGTCCACGGCCAGACGTCCTTGCCGTCGCCGCGGACGTTCATCGTCAGGAAGTACACCGAGTTCATGCCTTTGCCGGCGAGGTAGTTCAAGGCCCCGATGATGCCCTTGCCCTTGCCCCCCTTCCACGTCGGATCGCCCGCCTTCCAGTCGGCCACGTGGGGCTGGTAGCGGTGCCTGGGCGGGGTCTGGTCGAAGTCGGCATAGCCCAGGAAGTTCTCCGGGCTGTCGGCGCCGCCCTTGAGGTAGTACTCGCCCGTCCCGGCGAAGCGGAGGTACCGCTTGCCGGCGTACCGCAGGACGCCGCGGGCGCGGGGGTCGGGGGCGGCCTTGTCGGTGGGGGCGACCTGGAACGTGCCCGACTGCCCGTCGAACGCGGCCGGTTTGCCGGCGTCGGCGTCGTCGCTGATCGCGACGTCCTTGCCCATCCGGAAGCTGACCTTCCAGGCCCACTCGCCCGGGGAGTCCGGGACGAAATGCACGCGCCACGTCCCGCCCGCGTCGGCGGAGGTCTCGCCCGCGTTGCCGTCGGCGGCATAGTAGCCGCAGACCTCCCGGCTGACGCCGTCGTGGGTGAACGTCGCCGTCAGGCGATAGTCCAGGAACGGGTTGGGGTCCGCCTTCTCGGAGGTGGCCGGGCCGGTGAAGGTGAGGGTGACCTTGTGCCAGACCTTCCGCTCGCCGCTGACCGCGTCGGCCGCCGTCGCCGCCGCCGCGGCGGCCAGCACCGCCGTCAGAACAACCGCTCGCCTCATTGCCGGGTGCCTCCTGTGGTCAGGACTTGTCCTGATCCTGCTCTTCCCGCACGCTCACCTTGGCCCCGAGGGCCTCGAACATCTTCCGGGCCGACTCGGCCTCGCTGCTGCTCATGTGGCCCTTGATCTCCATCGGGACCGACTTGACCAGGTCGCGGGCCCTCTCGGCGTTCATCGTCGTGATGGCCTGGACGGCCTCGACGACGCGGGCCTCGTCGGCGCCCGGATCGAGTAGGACCAGGGCGAACCGCTGCTTCTTCGGCCGGTCGGAGTCGATCCCGGCGACCCGTTCCACGTCTTCCTCTCGTTGGCCCTGGATCTCGTTGATTGCTTTGATCTGCTCCTCGGCCTGTTGCAGCACGTTCCCGCTCGGCGTGACGAGTGATCCGAGCGACTCGGCATACAGGTATATGCCGATCATGACCGTGATCATCAGCGCCAGCAGGCCCACGCCGTAGCCCCAAACATTGCCTTTTCGGTGTCGGGGGGTGTTCATGGTCTAGCTCCCTTCGATGCGTTCCATGCCGCCCATGTAGGGGCGGAGGGCCTCCGGGACGGTCACGCTCCCGTCGGCGTTCTGGTACAGCTCGAGGATCGGGATCAGGATCCGCGGGCTGGCGATGACCGTGTTGTTGAGGGTGTGGCAGAACCGGACCTTGCCGTCGGCGCCGCGGTAGCGCAGGTCCAGCCGCCGGGCCTGGAACTCGTAGAACCGGCTGGCCGAGTGCGTCTCGCCGTAGCCGTTCCGCGAGGGCATCCACGTCTCGATGTCGAACTTCTGCACGTGGCCCTGGCCCAGGTCGCCGGTGCAGACGTTGACCACGCGGTAGGGCAGGGCGAGGGCGGCCATCACCTCCTCGGCGTTGGCGAGGATCTCCTGGTGGAACGCGACGGACTGCTCGCGGTCGTTCGGGCCGATGATGACCTGCTCGACCTTGTCGAAGTAGTGGATCCGGTACAGGCCGTAGGTGTCCTTGCCCGCCGCCCCCGCCTCGCGGCGGAAGCAGGTGCTCAGGGCGAAGTACTTGCGGGGCAGATCGGCCTCTTCCAGGATCTCGCCGCCGTGCAGCGCGGTGACGGGGGCCTCCGCCGTGCCGACCAGGCTCATCCCGTCCCGCTCGGCCAGGTAGGCCTCGTCGCGCCCGACGGGGAAGTAGCCCGTGCCGTACATCACCTCCTCGCGGACGAGGACGGGGACGGTCAGGAAGGTGTAGCCCTTGGCCATCATCGTGTCCATGGCCAGCCGCAGCACGGCCTGGTGGAGCAGGGCGCCCGCGCCGACCAGGACGTAGTTGCGCGATCCGGCCAGCTTGACGCCGCGCTCGATGTCGATGATGCCCAGGTCCGCCCCGAGCTGGACGTGGTCCTTGGGCTCGAAGTCGAACCGGGGGAGCTCGCCCACCCGGCGGATCTCGACGTTCTCCGTGTCGTCGGCGCCCAGGGGGACGCCCTCGTCGGCGGGCTGGGGCACCAGCAGCATCAGCTCGTTGAACCGCGGCTGGAGGTCCGCCACCTCGTCGCCCAGCTCCTTGGCCCGGGCCTTGAGGCGCGACATCTCCTCGATGGCGGAGGCCTTTTCCGAGCCGGTGAGGGCGGCGATCCGCTTGCCCGCGGCGTTCTGCCGCGTCCGCAGGTCCTGCAGCTCCTGCCGCGCCGACAGCAGGCGGGCGTCCACCTCCAGCAGCTCGTCGATGTCCACCGGGAAGTTCTTCTCGCGCCCGGCCCGCTTGTACACGTCCGGGTCGGCCCGAAGCAGCTTGATGTCGATCATGGGCGGCCTCTGTATCCTCTATTATGGCCAAAACCAAAGCAAAAAGCCTTGGGAACTCTTTCGGCCCCAAGGCTTCGCCGGTGCGGCGACCTGGGGGCGGTCGTACCGAGCCCCGCTCAACTTCCCACCGACCGCGATTCTCTCTGAGATCATGGACCCACCCCCCAATCACAGCGTCTCGTTCATCGACCCGCTGCGGAACCCCTGCAGGTCCAGGGCGACGTAGGTGTATCCCAATTCTTTCAGCGGCCCGACGATCCGCTCCCGGGCGGCGGCGGCCGATTCGATCCGGTCGGCGGGGACCTCGATCCGGGCGATCTCCCCGTGGTCGCGTACGCGGCAGCCGGTCAGGCCGAGACCGTGCAGGACGGCCTCGGCCTGTTCGATGCGCCCAAGTTTCTCGGCGGTGATCCGCTGCCCGTAGGGCACCCGGCTGGCCAGGCAGGCGTAG
>DASRZG010000529.1:0-5483 GCA_035686585.1 Phycisphaerae bacterium | reverse complement strand
AAAGTGGGTCCTTCACTACCTCCGGATGTGGGACGTGCGCACCGCCCACGGGGTGGACCGGTTCATCGCCATCTCCCGGTTCGTCGCCGGGCGCATCCGCAAGGCGTACGGGCGGGACGCGACGGTCATCTATCCGCCGGTGAGCCTCGACCGGTTCCCGCTGCGTCGCGAGAAGGAGGACTTCTACCTCGCCGCCAGCCGCATGGTGCCCTACAAACGGATGGACCTGATCGTCGAGACGTTCTCCCGCCGCCTCCCGCGGAAGAGGCTGGTCGTGATCGGCGACGGACCCGGGCTCCGAAAGGTGCGCCGGATTGCCGGGCCCAACGTGACGCTCCTCGGCCGCGCTCCGCAGGAGGTGCTGTCGGACCACATGCAGCGGGCCAAGGCGCTGGTCTTTGCGGCCAAGGAGGACTTCGGGATCGTCCCCGTCGAGGCCCAGTCCTGCGGCACGCCGGTCATCGCCTACGGCCGCGGCGGGGCGGCGGAAACCGTCATCGACGGCGAGACCGGAATCCTCTTTGACCGGCAGACACCCGAATGCCTCGCCGCGGCCATCGAGAGGTTCGAATCCCGGAGCGAGAGCCTCGACCCGGATCGGATCCGGTCCAACGCCGAGCGGTTCGGCGAGGAACGGTTCCGCCGCGAGTTCGCCGGGTTCGTCGATCAGGCGTGGGCGGCCTTCGAGAGCGGCGCCGCTCAGGGCGGCGAATCGACCGGGTCGTAGCCGCCTCGGGCCCACGGATGACAGCGGAGAACCCGCCACAGGCCCTTCAGGGCGCCCACGACGGCCCCGCGCTGCCGCACCGCCTCGATGAAGTATTCGCTGCACGTCGGCACGTAGCGGCAGCGCCCTCCCAGCAAGGGCGAAAGCAAGACCTGGTACAGGCGGACGGCCAATATCAACGCCCGCCCGGCGGCCGCGGAGACTCCCCACACGCAATCCAGCGCGCGCATCGGCTTATCCCTCCTCGCCCGTCGGGTCGGCCACCCGCGGGGCAAGGGCCCGCAGCGACTGCTGAAGGTTCTCGACCGTCAGATCGGCCCCCGCGCGAGGGACCATCATGAAGTCCCATCCGGGCGGCAGCTCGCCCCGGACCCGTCGGAAGGCCTCGCGGCAGAGGCGTTTGATCCGGTTGCGCCGCACCGCCTTGCCGTGCCGGCCCGACACCGCCACCCCGCCCCGCGCCGGGCCGGTCCCCCCGTCCGCGCTGCGGGCCGCCAGCAGCGTCAACCGGCGGTCCGCCGACCGCCGTCCGCGTTCGAAAACGCCCTTGACGTCGCTTCTGCGCCGGACCCGAAGCCGTTTTCCTGCTCGTTCGTCCATCACGCCCTGCCCCGCAAACACCTGCCGCGCTATTCTACCGGGCAGCGTCTTTCCCTCCGAGGCAAAAACCCGCCTCTTGACCGGACCTGCGACCATGAATTACAAACATCCCTGCGCAGGGCCCGACCTGTGGAAGTAGGGAGTATTGAAAGGCTGCCATGCGACCCCTCGCCCTCACGATGCTGCTGTTCACCGTGACCGCCGCAACCCTCACCGGATGCGGCATCCCGTTGTTCCGCAGGCAGGCCGTGGACCACTACGTCAAGGGGCAGCTCCTGGCCGACCGCGGCAAGGTCGAGGCCGCACTCAAAGAGCTCGCCAAGGCCGTCCAATTCGACCCCGACCTGTCCGTCGCCCACGCCGCCATGGGCGACATCCACCGCAAGCAGGGCAACCTCGATGAGGCGGTCGGCAGCTATCAGGCCGCGTGCAAGAGCGACCCCTACGCGTTCCGGCCCCACTACAACCTCGCCGTCACCTACCAGTTCCTCGCCGAGGCCGCCAAGGCCCTCGAAAAGATCCAGCAGAACCTCCGCCTCGCCGTCCAGGTGTACCTGCGGGCCCTCACCATCGAGCCCGCCGACTTCGAGGCCAACCTCAACCTCAGCGCCTGCTACTTCCAGCTCGGCAAATACGACCTCGCCGAGCAATACTGCAGCGCCGCCATCAAGATCAACTCCGAACGGCCCGAGGCCTACAGCAATCTCGGGGTCATCTACGACGCCCAGAACAAGTTCTACGAGGCGATCAAGGCGTACAAGGACTCCCTGGAGGTGGACACCCACCAGCCGAACCTCCTGCTGAACCTGGGATCGACCTACCTGCGGCAGGGGCGGACCAAACAGGCCATCCGGACCTTTCGGCTCGCGGCGAAGGAGGACCCGACGCTTTCGGCCCCGTGGGAGCAGATCGGGTCCGGCTACTACCACTTGCGGGAGTTCGACGAGGCGATGGAAGCCTTTCGGACCGCCCTCTCGCTCGACCCGGCCAGCGCGCGGGCCCATCGCGGGGTCGGCGTGGTCTACATGTCCCAGTACATCCTGGACCGCAGCAAGGTGGACCTGCGGGAAAAGGCCCTGGCCGCCTGGCACGTGTCGCTCGAGTACGAGCCCAACCAGGACGACCTCCACCAATTGCTCCAGAAATACGCCCACAAGGCCGGCGGACCGGAACTGTGACCGGCCCCCGCCTGCACTGCTCGTTGAATCCGCGAATTGCCCTTCACAGAACCACAGGACCCAGGATATACTTGGGCAACCCCCCGGGGCCGTAGCTCAGTTGGGAGAGCGGCTGGTTCGCAATCAGCAGGTCAGGGGTTCGAACCCCCTCGGCTCCATTCGACTCACAAGCAGAGCCCTGCCGGGCTTGCCCTGTTCGGCTCATGGCAGGCCGGCGGCGCGGCGCACGCGCAGTGGCGGCGGAGAACAGGAATGTTCCGTCTGAAGTGTCCCAAGTGCGGGCAGAGAATGGCCGTCCCGGAGTCCCTCGTCGGGAAGAAGGCAAGCTGCCCCCACTGCGGGCATGCGGCCATCATTCCCAGGCCCGGCCAGAACGCCCCGCCGAAACCGGAGTCGGCCGCGGCGGGCTCGGCGCTGGCCGATCTCCAGAAGGCGGTCACGGGCGAGGCTCCGCCCGCAGCGGCCGCCCCAGGCGAGGCCGAAGCCCCCCCCCCGCCGCCGCAGGACGAGGCGCCCGCGCCCGAATCGGCTGTTGCCGCCCTGGAGAAAGCGGCCGCGCAGCCTCGCCCGGCGGCCCCGGCCACGCCGGAGCCGCCCATCGCCGGCCGCAAGAAGGGCAAACCGGCCCTGACCCCGTCGGCCGCCCGGTCCGCCAAGCCCAAGAAGCCGCCCGCCGAAGCGCCGCAAGAAACGGTCGAATGCCCAGCCTGTTCCGCGGTCACTCCCGCCGGGGCCAAGAAATGCATCTCTTGCGGCGAATGGCTGGACCCGCGGGACCGCCAGAGAGCCGAACGGCGCCGGCGCAGCCGGGCCAGGCGGCGTGAGCGGCTGCGGGCAGCCGTCGCCGCGATGGACCGCACCGTCGTGCTGCTGGACAAGGTGCCGGTGCTGGCCTGGGCGGCGGCCTTCCTGGCTGTCTGCATCTGGTACGTCTACGCCGCCTGAGCTCGCGGCACGATCGCCCGCGGGGCGCGGCGTGGCACGGGCATCCTGCCCGTGCGTCGCAGGGCCATCCTGGCCCTGCAACTGCTGGGTGTTGCACGGTCGAGATCCCGATGGACATCGGGGTGCAACACATGGGCAAGCCCGAAGGGCCCCTGACGGGGATGCCCATGCCACTTTTTCATCGGGCCTGGCTATTGGCAGGAGCACTCGCATGAAGCTCAGCGGAAGGAAAATCGCGATCCTGCTCGACGAGCAGTACCAGGAGCTGGAGGTCTGGTACCCGTATTACCGACTGCGAGAGGAAGGGGCGGACGTGACATTGGTCGCCCCGGCGGCCGGGCGGACGTATCCGTCCAAGCTGGGCTATCCGTGCGTCTCCGACAAGGCCGCCGCGGACGTCCGGGGCGGCGACTTCGACGCCGTGATCGTCCCCGGCGGATGGGCGCCCGACTTCATGCGGCGCGATGAGTCCATGATTGAGTTCATCCGTCAGTGCGCCGCGGCGGGGATCATCCTGGCGGCCATCTGCCACGGCGGATGGATGCTCTGCTGCACCGACGCCCTCAAAGCCCGGCGCGCCACCAGCTTTGTGGCGATCAAGCACGACATGATCAACGCGGGCGCCGACTGGGTCGACGAAGAATGCGTCGTCGACGGAAACGTCATCACCGCCCGCAAGCCCGACGACCTGCCCGCCTTCTGCAAGGCCGTCGTGGCAGCCCTGTGCGGCTAGGGCGCCCGCAACAATGAATGCACAGTCTTTCTCTGCCTGTTGCGGCTGGGACTCCATCACCTGCTTGTGCGGTGGGCGGGGTTAGAGGTGAGAGGTTAGAGCTGAGGCCCGCAGGACGTCCTCACCGAGGCCCCTGTACAAGCATTCCGCGGGGCAGCCTGGAATGCTGCCGTCCGGGCCGACGAACACCGGCCGTGGGTGTCCCCGGCGGGCGGGGTGCCCCCCCGCGCGACGCTACTTCTTGCCGACGGTCCTGGCGTAGAGCGCTTCGAGCTGTCCCCGGGCCTTGCTGGCGGGGTACTTGTCCGCCAGCGCCTTTCGCACACCCAGGAACCCCGCGTGCTTGGCGGCGAGCAGGTGCCTTCCCAATTCATACAGCAGCCCCGGCACTGTGTCCTGCCATTGTCTGATCCTGGGGACGAGCCTATCGAAGGTCCCCTGCATCCTGCCCGCGCTGATGTGGCGGGAGCATTCCAGCGCCGCCCTGAACGACCAGTATCCCGCCAGCGGACAGGCGGCGTCATCGAAGAACTTCATGTACATCTTCTCCGCCTGGCCGTACGCCCCCAGAAGGAAGCACATCCGGGCCTCCGTCCCGTTCAGGGCCCCCAGGTCGCCCCCGGTGCAGATCCGCCGGAGCCTCTTCAGCAGCTCCACCACCCTGCGCGCCTGGTTCGGATTCTTCTCGGTCGCCGCGGCCAGGCCGCCGAAGCCCAACCGCAGCCTCAGGTCACGGATGTCCGTGTTGCCTTTCAATCGCTCGTCGATGCGCTTCAGGGCCTCGAGAAGCCGGGCCTCCTGCTTCGGGTGTCGCGCCAGCTCCAGCAGCAGGTTCACGTCGTCGAACAGCATGTTCCACCGCACCTCCGGGTCCATCGGCTGGGCCTGGAGCCGGGCCACGGCCTCGAGCGCCTTTTCGACCATGACCTCGCGCTCGAGTTTCGGGTTCCGCAGGGGCGTGGTGAAGTACGCATCTCTGGCCTGGCGGAGGCAGTAAAGCTCCAGGCGGGTGTCCTTGAACTTGTCGGCGTAGGCCATCCAATACCCCCCCACTTCCGCCGTCGTCGCGCCCTGCCCGGACAGGTTCGGGTCGTAGGCCATGTACTCATTCATGGAGCGCACGTTACCGGCGTCGGCGCTTCGCTTGAGGGCGTCGATGCGCGTCCGGAGCAGGGCCCGCGCGCCGGCCTCGTCCTTGACCCCGCGGTAGGCCTCCATCCGGGCGTCGTACCAGTTCAGCGGCCCCGGCGCGGCCGGGAACCGCTCCTTCAGCAGGTCCAGCAGATCGCCCAGCTCGGCG
>DASRZG010000528.1:0-3045 GCA_035686585.1 Phycisphaerae bacterium | reverse complement strand
GGCGATGCGCATCAATCCCGACGGATCGCGGGCGGCGCTGTTCGCCGAGGACGGCCGGGTCCAGGTGGTCACCCTCGCCACCGGGGCGGTGCGCGACGTGCTCGAGCCCGCCAAGACCAAGTCCAACACGATCCCCACCTGGCGAAACGCCGAGCAACTGTGCGTCATGCTGACGGACAAGAGCGTCGTCCTGTTCACCCTGCCCGCCGACCCGGCCAAGCCGGTCACCTCGCGAACCCTCAGCAAGTCCTGGCCCGCCCCCCTGGTCGAGTTCCTCATAACGGGCAAGCGCCCCGAGCAGCCTGCGACCAGCTCGCGCCCGGCTTCCTGAGTGCCCCGGACAAGTGGAGCAACCGTTTAGCCGCGACCCAACGGGGAGCGCTTCCGCCGGCAGACACCATGCCTGCGTATGCGTCTGACCACCCCTCCGGGTCGTGCCGGGAGGTTCCGCGGGGGAATTTCGGACGCATGCCAAGGCACAGTGTCCGGCGACGGTCGCGCTTCCCTTCGGGTCGCGGCGAATCCTCTTCGCCCGGGACGTCTGTTGGCACGGCTGCAAACGACGCAACCGTGGCACCCACTTCCGCACGAGGCGACCGCCGGCTGATCGAGACCTGCCGCAAGCAGTTCGCCGGCCACCCCGAGGCCGAGGACCTGCTCAAGAAGATTCTCTCCGAGGCGGTCTCCGCCCGCGCCAAGGGCGGAACCGACACCGTCAAGGACTTCTACAACTCCCCCCAGGAAGTGGCCAAGCTGGACACGTGGCGGAATCGCCTCCTGGATGAGCTGCTGGCACTGGACAAGCCTCGGTGACCGGGTGCCACGCCTGCGCTGTCCGCAGCCGTGCCAACAGACGTCCCGGGTGAACGGGATTCGTTGCGACCCACCCCGCCTTCCGGGCGTGAAGGTGGACCCAGGGAACCTTCGCTCGGAAACTTCTGTGGCACGGTTGCGGACTACGCAACCGTGGCACCCGAGCCGCTGTTGTTTGCCACCACCTTCAGAGGATTCACGGGGGTGCCACGGGCTGCTTGCAGCCCGTGCAGGCAGGCGGGAGGGACGTTCGGCGGGCACCCGACTCCATGCCGCACAGGCTGCAAGCAGCCTGTGGCACCCAAGTTCCGCCCCGCCGGGGGGGAAGGCCGACCCAGGCAACCGCCGCGCGGGTACTCCTGCGACACGGTTGCGGACAACGCAACCGTGGCACCCGAGGCTACCGCCCGATGCTGTCGGCGGGCAACTGCTTCACGATCCCGGCCTTGACGGACATCAAGGCATCCAGCAGGCGGATCTCGGCTCCCTTCTCAGGCCGGGCGACCCAGACGACCAGCACGGGGACCGACAGGCTCTTGCCCGCCTTGACCGTCTCGGCATGGTCCAGGCCCACCAGGCCGAAGTTGTAGCCGGCATTGTCGGCGACGAGCTTGGCCATGGCCGGGGGTTTGCCGGCCGAGAGGAGCACAACGGCGTCTTCGTGATCCGGCGGCTGGCGGTACCGGCCGATGGCGCGATGGTATCCGGCGAAGTACGCCTCCACCTTCCCGGTGGCCTCATCGGGCCAGGTCTGTCCGTAGACCCCCGACATGACGTCACGGTTGATCGCGACCCGTACGGCAATGTCCTTGTCGGCCTTGCTCGCAAGCCGCACCAGCAGCAGCGTCGCCCCGCCGACGGCGCCCTCGGCCGGGCGGTCGGTGAGGGCATACGTCTTCCCGGACGCGTCGGGGCTGATCGTCCAGCGGCGCGTTTCGGTGGTCACCGTCAGCGGCAGCTTCCTGTCCAGGGTCGCGAAGTCAAAGCCGGCTGGGGCTCCCTTGGCCAGGTCCAGCTCCGCGAAGTGCTTGGAATTGGCCCTGGGTCCGGCCGATTCGGGGGCGTCGACGGGCCGGGCGCCGAGGCTGAGGGTGTAGCGCTGCGGGCCGCCGGCGGCCTTGTCGGGCCAGGCCACCTCCGTCACCCAGTGCAGCCAGTCGCAGGCGCCGAAGTCGTTGACCTGGGGGTTGATGAGGTAGTCGGCCAGGCTGAAGCACATCGGGCGGGGTGCGATCTTCCTGTGTGAGCGGACGTACCGGGCGACGGCCTCGGCCACCTGCATCGGCGTCCGGGTGAGGTTCCGAATGCGGATGGAGTTGTTCTTGTCGGCCAGGAACTCCTCCTGGGTGCTCCAGGGGAACAGCCGGGGCATCTTGCTGGGGTTGGTCCCGTAGGCGGGGAGGCCGTGGAAGCCCATGGCGACGCGGTAGGTCTTGGCCGGATCGATGTCGGAGACCGCCAGGGTCTTCCCGGCGACGTACTCCGGCTGGCGCGTGTCGGCCAGCAGCGACCAGGCCGCCGGCTCGCCCCGCGGGCGGAGCAGGTCTTTACCGGTCATCTCGCCCACGCAGACCTGCTCGGGCAGGGCGTCCTGGGTGCCGAGGGCCTGGAGCGTGACCGGCCCGGCGGGCATGCTGTCGGCCCAGCGGTTCCATCCCGGCGTGTGCGACCAGATGACCCCGACGTCCGCGCCGGTGACCTCGCGCAGGGCGTCGGCCCGCAGGCGAAGGAGCTGGAGGTAGTCGAACGGGGCCGTCGCCTCGCCGACCGGCTCCCGCTGGTCGGGGCGCCAGTCCGGCCCGAACATCACGTGCCGCTGCCGGAAGGCGGACGCGCTGACGGCCACGCCCCACTTGACCGGCTCGGCGGGGATGCCCGAGATCACCGCGTCGCCGCTTCGGAACTTCCAGATGTTCCCGCCGCTCATGCCGAAGAAGCGGTTCCGGGCGAAGGCCGCCGGATCGTTGAACGCGTACACGATCACGTACTTCTTCGGGTTCAGCGGGTTGGGGTGCAGGAAGGCGATGCAGTGCGTCGGCTTGTCGTAGACTTCCGAGCCGACCGAGAACCGCCCCTTCTCGAACTTGACGGGCAGGCGGCCGGCCATCCGGGCCGTCAGCCTGTTCATCTCCGGGCCGCCGTAGAGCATCAGGTTGCTCTCGGCCAGATCCGCCTCCGTCACGTCGCTGTCGGCCTTGGCGTCCTGTGGCCACCACTTGGCCAGCAGCCCGC
>DASRZG010000527.1:0-3308 GCA_035686585.1 Phycisphaerae bacterium | reverse complement strand
GGCGACATCGCCCGGTGCGCCGGCGGCCTCCGCCTGCGGAGGCGGCCCGGCATCCTCGGCGAGCCCGGGCGCGTCGGCCTGCTCGTCCGCGGCGAGGTGGCCGACGTCGATCGGCGCGACGATATCGGGCACCTCCTCCGGGTGCGGGGGCTCGCCGGTGGGGTCCTCGTCATCGCCGACGGTGGTGGGCGCGAACTGCCGCAGCATGGCGTCGACCTGCCGGCGCATCTGGTCGATGCTCTGGTTCTCGGACGGAGGCAGCGAGGCCGAGGCCATCTCGTAGCCGCCGGGACCCGGGGCGGCGATGCTGGCGATCTTGGCGACCATCTCCTTGGCCAGCGCGCGGTAGTCCTCGGCCGCGTGGCTTTCGGGGGCGAAGGTCAGGATGCTCTGTCCGGAAGCGGGGCACTCGCGGACGCGGACGTTCTCGCGGATGACGGTGCTGAAGACCCGCCCGGGCAGGGCGCGGCGGAGCTCCTCGAGGATCATCCGGCTCAGGCGGGTGCGGACGTCGTAGCGGCAGGCGAGGGCGCCGAGGAGGATGATCTCGTGCCCGAACCCGTCGCGGACGTCCTGGAAGGTCGTCAGCAGGATCTTCAGCCCGTCCAGGGCGAGGATGGACGTCTCGACCGGGACGACCGCGTGCGTGGACGCCAGCAGGGCGTTGCCGATCAGGCGGTTGCCCAGGCTGGGGGGGCAGTCGATGATGGCGTAGTCGAACCCCTGCACCTGGCCGAGCAGCTTGCGGAGCTGCCCGCCCTGCGTGGGGCGGAGGTCATGGGCGACCGAGTCCAGCTTGCCGCTGCCCGGGGCCAGCGAGACGTTCGGGATCACGTCCCGCAGCAGGTGCATGTCCTGCCCGGACCAGAGGGCGTCGGCGAAGCTGGTGTCGTCCTCGACCCCCAGCCAGCGGCTCGAGGCCGCCTGCCCGTCCAGGTCCACCAGCAGGACCTTCAGGCCCATCTCGCCCAGCGCGGCGGAGAGGTTGACCGAGGTGGTGGTCTTCCCCGTCCCGCCTTTCTCGTTGACAATTGCAATCGTCCGCATCGTGTTACTCCGCATGCTGGTGCTTCGCCCGCCGCTTGCACCACCCCGCCGGCGGGGGCCGGCGGGTACGCGTTCCTGCTCGGCGCCGGTTCCGACCGGCGCCGCCTGTCAGGCCGCCAGGTTCGCCCCAATGCTCAGCCCGACGGCGACCGCCCAAGCCGGCTGCGGCTCGCGCGTGTTCATCTGCTCCGGCCAGGAGCGCCCCTCGGCGCGCCGGATGCCCGCCATCGGGTCGCCCACCTGGGCGGGCAGGTTCAGCCTCTCGGCGATGCACCGGCACAGCCGGCTGTTGTGCGCCTGGCCTCCGACGAAGATGATCCGGTCGATCGCGCGGTTCACGAAGATCGACTCGTAGTACCGCAGGCACTCGGCGATCTTGTCGGTGACCTCCGCGATCCGGGTGTCCAGCAGGCGGAACAGGTCGTCCGCCGCCGGGCCCTCCTGCTCCTGGCCGATCATCCGCATGTGAATCTCGTGCGCCTGGTCGAGCGGAATCTGCAGCACCTCGGCCACCGCCCGGTCCATCGTGCACCCGCCGACCGGCAGGTTCCGCGCGAACACCAGCTTGCTGCCGTGCGCCAGCACCACCTGCGTGCTCCCCCAGCCCAGGTCGATGAACAGCGTCACCCGCGACTCGTCGGCGGCGCGGCGGAACAGGCGGGCGAAGCACTCCACCACCGCGCACGCCTCCACGTTCACGCCGACCACCTCCAGCCCGGCATGCCGGGCCAGTTCCAGGCACCGCTCCAGGTCCGCCCGCGGCACCGCCACCACGATCCGCTCCTGCATCTCCTTGCCGCCCGTGCGGACGGTCCCGGCCAGGATGTGCCGGATGACCGCCTGATCGGCAGGGCACGGCAGGTTGGGCTGAACCTCGTGGCGGACCACCGCGTCCAGCTCACCCGGCGGGACGATGGGCACCTTGATGGGCTGGACCAGCACCATCTCGGCCGGCAGGGACAGGATCGCCTTCTGCCCGGAGAATCCCCCGCTCTTGAGCAGGCCGGCGACGGCCTTGAGCTGGGCGGCGACGCGGTCGACGGGCCTGTCCGCCTGGGGCGGGATGCTCTCGGCAAAGGCCGCCCCGATCAGCTCGACGTTGCTCTTGGACATCCGCACCTGGGCCATCTTCACGCTGGTGGTTCCCAGGTCCACGCCGATCGGCAGATTCCGGAGGGTCTTGATCTCCAACCCCATCTCGCTACTCCCTCATCCAGTGGGGCATCGAAATACTGCTTGGCCACGGGTCAGAGAGGAAGGCGGCGGGGCACGGTCGGGTTTCGTGCGGGCAGCGCGACAATCCTCTTGGGACTCAACGCTTTGCGTCCCGGCCTCGCGGCCGGTTTGCCTTTTTCCGCTTCCTGACGACCTCTTCCTATCTGTAGCGTACGTTACCGACCCGCCCCCGGCCAATCTCCCCGGGCGGTCAGACCTCGCTTTGCCGAGCAGAGATTCGTGCTTCGTGGTCCTCTATCTCCTTGGACACGTGCTGCTTACGCCTGCGCCACCGCGCCGGGACAGTCCGCCCCGTCACGTACTAGTCGTATCGGCCCGTCCATCCGACGGATTAACCAAGAAGGCGCCTGCGGATGCGAGCATTTGCCCCCGCGGAAAATATGTCCCGAAATGATGGGAAATGCTCACGGTGTGATAGGGTGATCGTCTCCGACCGACCTGCCCGGAAAACGGGGGTGCCCCGGACAAGCTTGTCCCATGGGGGCGCAGCTTGTCCGGCGCCGTTGGGCCACGGCGGCAAGCCGGACAAGCCGAACAACGGCTTGTCCGGGGCACCCGAAGTGCCTTGCGGGCCGGGGAGACAGGGACTATCCTGCACGTCGGCGGCAGCGGGGATAGGGCATGACCGTTCACGGCGACCATCGCGACGAGAGGGAAGCAGGCGAGACGGGCCGCGCGGCGCGACCGTTGGCGGCGACGCTCGTGGTGTCGCGTATACTCGGTCACCTGGAAGGCGGTCAATGTCCGGCCTGTCAACCGTCCGCTAAACCGCAAGCGGGACGGAGACGTACCCTCCACCCCAAACCACCAACGACACGGACCCGCATCTCGCACTTCGACCGCACCGGGCGGGACAGGCCGGCAACGCCCCAATGGGACAAGCTTGCGGCTTCGCAATCTTTGCGGAGAAGGTGCGTCGCGCGGATGCCGCTTCCCCTCGCACTGCTCCTGATCGCACTGAGCGTCCCCGCGTGCAGGGAGAAGCCGACCACTACCAACCCCGCCGCGATGCGCCCCTTGGGCCC
>DASRZG010000526.1:0-5818 GCA_035686585.1 Phycisphaerae bacterium | reverse complement strand
ATAACGGATTTGCAATCCGTCGCCTTGGTCCACTTGGCTATGCCGCCGGCAACTGGAATATACCGCAAACGTCGCAGCGATTCCAGCACGGCCCCGCATTCCGTTATCGTCCAGGTGCGGCCAAAACCGCACCGGAAGACTCACCCCCCCCCGCCCGGCGGGGTGGGCCTGGCCACGGCCAGGGTCTCCAGCCGGTGTCGGGCGGCGTTCTCGACCTCGCCGAACTGGATCTCGTAGCCGCCGAGTGTGCCGTCGAGGCCGTCGGCGCCTTTCCGGCGGCGGAGCATCTTGACGTGCAGGGCGATGGCCTTCAGGCCGGCCTCATCGTCCTTGTACACGTCGATGGCGTACTGGATCCGTTCCAGCTCCATCCGCCACCAGGCCGCCGAGCCCTCGGGCAGGCCGTGGCGAAGCCGGTCATACAGCTCGATGGCCTGGCGGGGCTCGCCCAGGACGCGGTGGGCCCGCGCCATCCCGCGGATGATGTTGGCGTCGTTGGGGCGGGTCCGGGCCAGCTCCTCGTACAGGGCCAGCGACTTGCGGACCTCCTCGACGGTGCCGAACTCGTAGGCCTGCGCGACGGCCTGCTTGAGCGCGTCGGCCTGTTTCTCGGTCAGCCCGCCCCGGGCGCTGAGGGAGCTCTGGAGCTTCTCGGCGAACAGCCGATAGCTGGTCCGCAGGCCCTGGAGGGTGGTCTTGTCGGCGGGGTCCCGGCTGTAGGTCAGCCGCTCGATCCGCTCGGCGATCTGTGCGATCGCCCGGTCCAGCAGGTAATCGGTGCCGGCGCTGTCGTCGGTGTTGACCAGCTCGGCGAGGTCGTCGATGACCTTCTGCTCGACCCGCCCGCGTTCCAGGAGAACGCCGATGACCAGCCGCTGGCAGTCGCGCTGGATGCCCGGAGCCAGCTTCCAGTCCGGGTCGTCGCCGGTCCGGCGGGCCTCGGCCATGGCGCGGGCGGCGTCGTCGAGCGCCTCCTTGTAGAGCTGGGCGACCAGCAAGCCGCACTCGCCGCCCCACTGGCGGACCTCTGCGATCCGCGCGGCGTCGGAGGTCGCCCGCAGGTACTGCCGCGCCCGGGTCATGTACTGCTCCAGGTCGCGGATCAGGGCCTGCGCCGTCGCCTGGCGGGCGGCCTTGTTGGCCAGGGGCGAGTCCAGCAACTGCCGGACCCGCAACTGCTGGATGCGGAAGCCCGAAGGCAGGTACAGCTCGGAGGTCCGGGGGATCTTCGAGAAGGCGGCGATCGCCTCGGAGTACCGGTCCATGGCGTCGTACAGCAGGCCCAGCTCGTAGTTGTAGGAGTTGATCTTGGGGTCGGACCCCCCCCACCCGGCCACCAGGACCTCCAGGGCGCGGACGTAGCCCTGGCCGAACCGCGCGCCCATCGACAGGGCGTCCACCTGCCGGGTGGGATTCTTCTTCTGCTCCTCGGCCAGGATGGCCTCGTAGCTCTTGACGGCGTTGAGGGCGGCGTTGCGGGCGTTGGGGTCGGAGCCGTGCTTTTCGGCCAGTTCCCGGAAGTACTCCGCGGCCTCGAGGTTGAGCCGCTGGCGGTTCTTCAGCAGCGCCAGTCGCCACAGGGCGCCGGCCTTGGTGGCGGCGGCGGCCTGGGGGTTGTTCAGCAGGGCCTTGAGCAGCTCCTCTGTCCGCTTGTCGCCTTCGGGGGTCTCCTTGCCCACCTCCTTGTCGGCCAGCAGCAGGATCATCGACGGGTCGATCTTGGACGGGTCCCTGTCCGCCAGCAGCGGGGCGATGATCTCCGCCAGCGGCTTGCGGTAGTCGGGATACTTGTCGGTGAAGTCCACCAGGTGCTTGCCGGCCTCGCCCCGCATCTCGACGTACTTGGCCGGGTCGGCCTGGGCGAAGGCCTCGGCGCGGACCATGTCGATCTTGTACAGCAGCAGCGCCACCCGCATGTCGACCGCGACGGGCTTGATCCCGGGCAGCTTCGACGCCGCCTCCTTGAAGGTCTCCACCTGCTGGGTGGCGCCGGTGAGGTTCTTGCGGTCGATCTCGACGCGGACGGTCTCGAACAGGGCCATCAGCCTGACCTCGCCCGGGGCGGACGGGTCCTGGACCCGCCGGAAATAGGCCTTGGCCTGGTTCCAGTTTCCCCCCTCTCGCGCGCACATGCCCGACAGCACCAGCGCCGAGAACTTCACGCCGCTCTCGTTGTCGTCGGCCTCGGCGAACTTGCGGACGTCGAGGATCGCCTGCTCCAGCAGCGCGTCCCGCTCGCGGTCGCCTTCCGGCAGCACCATCGCCAGGTAGAAGCGGACCCACGCCCCGCGGAAGGCGGCCTCGTCGATCATCGCCTCCAGCTTTTGGAACGTCTGGTCGATCCAGCGCTCCCAGTCCTCGGACCATCGCCCCCGGAGCATGTCCATCCGGCCGTAGAGGACGTCCAGCTCCTTGACCGCCTGGGAGGCGAGCCGTTTGACCTCGGCCTTGTCGCGGTCCGACCCGATGAACCAGAGCAGCCGCTCGACGTGGGGATCGGGCAGCTCGATGCCCAGGACGATGATCCGGTCCAGGCGGGCGCGGTAGTGGGCGATCAGGTCGGCGGGGGCCTCCTTCTGCGCGGTGGCCTTGATATACTCGTCCAGCATCTCGGCCGCCCGTGCCAGCAGGGCGTCGCGCTCCGCCTGATCGGTGGTGGCCTTGGCCTTGATCCGCAGGCTCTGGATGAGCAGGACCTGGCTCTGGAGTCCCTCCCCGCTGCGGGCGATCATCGCCTCCAGCAGCTCGGTCATCTTCAGCTCGGTGAGCTTGCGGGCCAGAGCCTGCTTGTCGAGGCGGTCATACGCGCTGGGCTGGGACTCCGCCGGCTGCGCCGCCGCGGCGGCAGCGACGGCCGCAATCACGATCCACGTCCAAGATGCATCTCGTACTGGCATGTCCTTTCCCAAAAGGGTGCTACGGCTGGGCCGGGGCGAAGGCGATGCTCTCGTAATTGGCGATTACCGCCTGGTTGAAGGCGTCAACGGGGTATTGCCAGCGGACGTCCGCATCAGGCTTGATGACCACCGGGGGCTGCTCCTGGGCGGAGTACCCCGCGCGGAGGTCCACGAGCATCTTCCGCAGGCGGGCGATGTTCTCGGCCACGCCGACGTCCTTGATCTGCATCTCCGCGCCCTGCCCGTCCACGCCGGCGCGGGTGATGATGATCTCGATCCGCTGAACGTCCAGGGCCGGTCTGGCCTCGGGCCCGGAGATCGCCGGCAGCTTGGCCAGGATCACGCCCTCGGACACCTTGAACTGGCAGGCGAGCAGGAAGAAGACCAGCAACAGGAAGGTCACGTCGATCATCGGCGTCAGCGGGGGCTGCATCGCGCGGGACTGGCGGAGCCTGGATCGCTTCTGCCGTTCGGAGACGTAGTGGATGGTCTCGTCGCCTTCGTGATGCCTGGTGGTGTCTCGCGCCATCGCTAACTCCCTCGCCGCCCGCTGCGGACGGCGGTGATACGCAGGTTTTCCATGTTGGCCTCCTGCAAGGCCCGCAGGATCGGCTGGATGTACGTGTACTCGATGCTCCGGTCGGCCCGCAGCTCGACGGTGAAGTCCTTCTGCAAGCTCTCCGGGACGTTCGCCCGGGCCTCCCGCAGGAGGGAGACGATCCTGCCCGTGTCGCCGAGCTCGACCTTGGCCGCGCCCAGCTCATACCGCTTGGCGCAGCCCTTGCGCTGGGGCTGCTCGGCGAGCTCCCTTTCCGTGTAGGGCACGACGCTGATCGTCGCGGCGTTCCGCAGCTCCTTGGAGACGCTGTCGAGCGGGTCGGGCGGATTGAGCCGGGTGATCGAGGCCATCTGCGTGGTCAGCATGAAGAAGATGATCAACTGGAAGGTGCAGTCGATCATCGGGGTCATGTTGAACGCGACCTCCGGCTTGGTCTTTCCGAAGATGCTGCCCTTGGCCATGGCTGGCTCCTTGGTTGGGGGCGCGTTACTTGCCGTCGGTGGCGCCGTTTCGTTCGCCCGTCTTCCTCTTCCGACCGGGCCGGAACGTCGCGATCACGCCCTGGGCGGCGACCATCGCCTCTCCCGAGACGCCGTCGATGCGGTTGCGGATCAAGGCGTAGACCGCCAGGGCGGGGATGGCGACGACCAGGCCCCAGAAGGTGGTCACCAGGGCGATGCCGATGCCCTCGGCGAGCACGCCGGGCTTGGGCATGTCGCCCTCGGCGACGATCTTGCTGAACGCCAGGATCATGCCGTAGACGGTCCCCAGCAGGCCCAGCATCGGCGCGACGTTGCCGATCACGTTGAGCAGCTCGATCTTGCGGAGCAGTTTGCCGGTGCGTTCCTCGCCGGCCTCCTCCATCGCCCGCTCCATGGCCGGATACCCGTGGGCGGCCTCGGTCAGCGACTGGTGAACCATGTGCGACAGCATGCTCGGCTCGGCGCCGGTGAACTCGATCACCTCGCGGAAGTTGCCCGCCTCGACCATCTGGTCGATCTGCCCCTGCACCGGCATCGGCAGTATGTTCGCCCGGCGGATGGTCACGAAGTGCTCGATGATCAGCGCCCAACTGGCGAAGTTGATCAGGATCAACAGCCAGCCGATCGCCCCGCCGCCGGCCACGAACCAATGGAAGTAATCGATCCGGGTCTCTTTGGGCGCCTCCCCCTGGGCCAGCGCCGCGGCGCTGAGGCAAAGGACCACCCCGCACAATATCGCCATTTGGATCCACAACGTACGCCGCATGTGCTCTCCTCGTTGTCTGTCACGGGCCGCCTGCACCGCCGGACCCGTTCCTGCGCCGTGTCCTCAATCGGACGCTTCCCTGCCCACATCGCCCGCGAGGCCTTCCCTGACCCTCGCCCGCCGCCGGATGCTGCCAATCCGGAACTTGCTACTTTCCATCCAACTCCGCCAGCGCCTTGCTCGCCTGTTGGGCCGCCGGGGAGTTCTTGTATAGGGTCGTCACTTCCCCCCACGTGGCCCGGGCGGCCACGTCGTTGCCGAGGGCGTGGTTGATCCTGCCCGCCTCCAGCATCGCGTCGGGGACGTTCTCGTCCCCGCCGAACAGGGCCACCACGCGCATCAGGTTTAACCCCGCCTCGATCCGCAGGTCACGGGCGACCTTGGCGTCCTCGGCCTTCCCCGCCAGCGCCGACTGGACCTTGCCCAGCAGGTACAGCGCCTCCGGAAGGTCGGCCGCACCCAGCACGCGGAGCTTCGGCTTCAGCTCCGCGACCACCCGCCCGAAGTCACCCGCCTTCCAGGCCAGCCTCGCCAGGCGAACCTGGTCGGCGCCGGCCGAGGGGGCGGAGGCGGGCTCTTGCCCGGTCGACGAGGCCGTCGAGGCGGTCTCGCCGCTGAGCCTCTCGATCACCGCCTGGGCGTCCTTCAACCGGCCCTCGCGCTCGTACAGGTCCGCCAGGAGCCGCAGGACGGTGCGAAGGTATTGCTCCTGCTTTACCAGGGAGGCCTTGGCCTCCAGGGCGGCGATCGCCTTGGCGTTGCCGGCGTCGCCCCGGGCGGGCAGCTTCCGGGGCCGGGACGCCACCGCGGCCGGCGCCCCGGCGGCGGCGTCGACGATCTCCAGCCAGGTCGCCACGGCCAAGTCAATTTTCCCGCCCGTCTCGGCCGCCTTCATCAGCCGGTAGCGGATCAGCGTTCGCTTCCAGCCGAGCGTCGCGGCCCCAAGGGCGTCCCGGTAGCCGGGGATCGCCTCCTTGATCTTGCCCTCCCCCGCCGTCTTCTCCGCCGCGGTCAGCCGGGGGTCGTCCGCCATCTCGATCACCGCGATCTCGTCCAGGGGCTTCTCGATCGGGGTCCTGCCATTGACGCGGAACCGCACCACCCCGTCGACGGC
>DASRZG010000525.1:0-4729 GCA_035686585.1 Phycisphaerae bacterium | reverse complement strand
GGCGGGGCCGTCTACTCCGAGCCCTGGACGTTCCTCCAGAAGTGCCTTCTCTATGCGAACAAGGCTGCGCACGGGGCGGCCTGCGCGGGGAAAGATGCCTCCGGGTGGCATGTCGCGTTGTGCCTGGCATACGCCAATGAGGGCGACTTCGTGCTGCACGTGCAATCGGGACGGCTCCGTGAGCCGAGCATGGGCTGGTGGCTGTACGACGGCGTGACGCCGCCGACCCGCGCCGGATTTGGGTGGGTCCGTGCGGCGGGAACGAATCTCCGGGTAGTTCGCACGACCATCGCGGACAACGTCGCCGGCGGCATCCGCCACGCCGAGCCCGCCCACGAGGAACCGGCGCGAGGGTGGAGCTGCACCTACGGCATGATGATGCGCGGGGTGGTCGTGACGGGCAACCGCGGAGCGGGGGTGTCGTACGACAGCGCCTCTTCCGCGGCGATGCTCATGATCCAGGTCAACGACGTCTGGGGCAACGCCGGCGGCGACTGGGCGGGCGGGGCCTCCCCCGGGGGAAGTTGCAGGTCGGCCGATCCACTGTTCCGTGACTCCAGGAACCCGGACCTCGACAAGCGGGACTACTCGCTCAAACCGGGCAGCCCGTGCATCGCGTCGGCGGACTATCGTGTGAACTGGATGGGGGAGGGTCGACACGAGAGGGGCGACCTAGCCGGGACCCCGGGACCGCATCGCTGGGGCGATCGCGACATCTGTGGCGACCGCTGCGACATGGGGGCGTACCTGTATGTCCCGCGGGACGGAGAGCCCGAGGCGGTCCGCCGCGGCCGCCCGACGCTCGCCTGCCACGAGGTCTACGTAGACCGCGACTGGCCTGGGCCGTACAAGGGCACGGCCGAAGCCCCCTTCCGCAGCATCACCGACGCGGTGAACGCCGTGGAACCCGTGCGGGGTCCGTGGGCCGTCTACAACATCCGCATCGCCGAGGGCGTGTACGACCGCTCGATCGAGGCCTTCGGCGACTTCGGGATCGACCTGTCGTACCAGGTGGTCAACCTGTTCGGCGGCTACGCCGGCTGGCAGGGCGGCGACCGGTTCGACTGGAAGACGCGCAAGCCCCGCTCGACGATCGTGGACCCGCAGGGCAAGTCGCGGGCATTCGTAACCAACCCGGAGGCGATCACGCAGCATCGTTTCGACGGCCTGACGATCCGTAACGGGCGCGTGGCGGGTGACGGCGGAGCCGTCTGCGTCCAGGGCCTGGGCGGCGAGGCCGCGATGGTCGCCTTCCATGACTGCCTGTTCGAGGACAACGAATGCACGGGCGACGGGGGCGCGATCTGGGCCCGGACAGGCGACTTCCCCGTCTACGTCACCGACTGCGACTTCGTAAATAACCAAGCCCGCGACAGCGGCGGGGCGGTTCTGTGGGAGACCTGGGAAGAATCTCTTCCGCTGCTCCTCCGCGACTGCCGGTTCGTGGGCAACCGCGCCGGTGCCGACGGCGGCGCCGTGATGATCGCGAATTGCGAACGCGGCGCCCTGCTGGAGAACTGCGTGTTCGAGCGTAACGTCGCCGAGGGTGTCGGCGGGGCGTTCTGCCAGCGGGTGCAACAATGGGGGGATCACCTTCCGCCCGTGATCTTCCGCCGCTGCCGTCTGCTGGACAACGACGCCAGCGACGGCGGCGCCGTGTACGTTGACCGCAGCCTGCTGACCGTGCTCCAGGGCTGCGTGGTGGCTCGCAATGGCGGCGAGTATGCCGTGCACTGCCGTTCCCTGCCCGAAGGGCTGCCCGAGGTGCACAGGCGGCGGATCAGCGCGTGGCGGCGGGCGAATCCGCTGTGGGAAGGGCATCGCCTCCAGCGCCCGATGCTGCCGGCCGTGTGTGTGGAGTTCTGCACCGTCGCCGACAACACCGGCGGCGGGGTCTGCTACACCGACACCAACGAAAAGCCCGTCAACGCCGACACGCCCGGGATCGGGGTGACCGACTCGGTCTTCGCCGCCAACGGCGGCCCGGCCATTGCCGACCGGAGCAGGAAGGGCAACACCCGGACCGGCACGGCCGCATGGTCGCTGTTCCACGGGAACGCCAAGGACGTGCAAGGCAGCGTCGTGCTGGACGTCGGGTGCGTGCAGGCCGATCCCCTTCTGGACGATGACTACAGGCTTAGGAAAGGCAGCCCGGCGATGGGCTCCGGCGGCGAGGCCCGGTCTTACACCGATGCCGGCGGGCAGACGGCGTCGGTGCATCCGGGCTATCAGATGGGGGCCTTCGGGCTCCTGCGCGAGCGGCCGGACGCCAAGGGCTCCTGGAAGCGGGCCGAGCACGTGCTGTACGTGGATGCCAACGCGAAGAAGCAAGGCGCGGGAACTGCCACCAGCCCCTTTGCCTCCCTCGCCGAGGCCGTCCAGGCCATCAACGCCAGGGAGAGGCTCCACCGCTGGGCCGACCGCTACGTCGTCCGCGTGGCGGAGGGCACCTACCGCGCCGGAGTGGATGAAAAGGCCAAACCCGTCGACTTCCCCGTCGACGCCGAGCAACCGCCGGAGGGGCTGGGCGAGGGGCTGCTGATCGAGAAGGGGCGCGTGTCGTTTGTCGGCAGCTACGCCCGCCGCAACGGTGCGCCTGACTGGAAGGCGCGGGGCAAGCGGACGACGGTGATCGACGGAAAGGGGCGTTCGCGCGGCATCGCAGCCGCCCCATCGTACGACGTCGGTCTGTCCTTCGACGGGTTCGTGTTCCGCAACTGCGCGTCGCTTCGCGGCGGCGGGGCGATCCGGCTGTACGGGGGCATCGAGTTTCTCGGCGGGGTCGGCCGGGCCGAGCTGGCCCTGACCGACTGCCTCTTCGAGGACAACCGCTGCTGGTTCGCCGGGGGCGCCGTTCATGCCGGGGGCAACTGCCTCAAGTTCTCCGCCCAGGACTGCGACTTCCGCCGCAACCAGGCCGGCGAGGGCGGCGCGCTGTTTCTCGTCACGCCGTGCTACGGTACCGGTCTGGAGAAGGACGTCGCAATCCGTCGCTGCGACTTCGACCGCAACCGCGCTGCCGGCGCCGGCGGGGCCGTCTTCACCACCTGCAGCCGCGCCGACCAGGTCCTCGAGGACACCACCTTCCGCTTCAATGTGGCCGGTCCCGGGAACCTGAAGGCGGGATGGACACTGGAAATCCGGGGCGGCGGAGGCGTATTCTTGTTGTTCTACCCCGCGCTCCCGGCCAACGGAAATGACGCCGACCTGGTGCCCTGGCCGTTCTGGTATCAGACCAGCTTCTCCGCGCACCACCTGATGCAGCGGACCGAAATCATGACCTTCCGCCGGTGCCGCTTTTATGGCAATGAAGGCGCCGCGGGTATGGTCGTGCAGGCCCAGCCCGCCTTCAGCCAGTCCGAGCGCGTCATCTCGTGGATGCCGTCGTGGGTCTTCCAGGACTGCCGCGTGGACAAGCGCGCCTGGGGCGATTTCTCGTCGCGGGCCCACCGCCGCCCGGGCACGGAACCCTTTGACCCGCCGGAGGTGCTTGCTGAGCTTCGTGACCATCTTCGCACCGCCAAGGACGCCGACGAAAAACGCTGGTGTCTGGATCGCCTGGCCCGCGTCGGAAAATTGGAGGTTGTGGAACTGGTTGCTCCCTTCCTGGATGACCCGGAGGCCAAGCAGGCGGCGGCCGCCGCCGCAGTGCGGATCGCCTCGGCCTGCGACGTCGTCTTGGCCGCCGAAGACCGCAAGGCCGCCACGAAGGCCGCCTTGGCAAAGGCCGTGGGCATCATGGACGACGAGACGCTCAGGACCGGGGCCCAGATACTTCTCGTCTCGCTGGCCAGGCCGCCGGCCGTCGCAGTCCGGGCCGCGCAGCCGCCGAAGATCGACGGGAAGCTCGACGATGCCGTCTGGAAGCAGGCCCAACCCCTCAGCGACTTCCGCGTTGCGCGGAGCGTGGAAGGGTCCAAGTTCCCGACCGAGGTCCGCTGGGCCTACGACGACAAGCACCTGTATGCCGCAATTCGCTGCCTCGAACCTGAACTGAACAAGCTGGTCCTCGCCGCGAAGCAGCGCGACGACGACGCCTGGCGCGACGACTCCGTGGAGGTCTTCCTCGACACCCACCTCGACCGGAAGACCGCCTACCAGTACGTGTTCAATGCCAACGCGGTGGTCCTGGACACCGCCCCGCAGGCGGCGGAGAAGGGCTGGGACGGTCCGTGCGAGGCCAAGTCCGGGCGGCAGAAGGATGCCTGGACACTGGAGGCCGCCATCCCGTGGAAGTCGCTGGGCATGCCCCCCCCGAGGCCCGGCCAGAGGATCGGGCTGAACGTCTGCCGCAACCGCATCGCGACGGCGAAGGAACTGTCGCGCTGGGTGGATACCGGCATCATGAACTACGCCCCCGCCCGCTTCGGCGTGCTCGTGTTGGAGTGAATTCGGAACACCGAGGCCCTGCTCGAATACTCACTGCACGTCCACGTACGCAACGCCGCGGCGGGTCGCATGCAGGCGCCCATGGATGAGGGCGAAGTCGGCTTGGCGTGGCTTCTCGGCGCACTGCGCGAGCGCGGCATATGAGGGGGCCCTGCCGATCGAGTGCTTTCGGTCTCCGGATTGCGAGTCCGCCGAGCCGGAAACCGTCCGGCTGCGGCGCGCCGGGCCCGCCCCCGTGTCCGCCCGTGGCCTGGGGAGAGCTTAGTCCTCTTGCGCGGTCGGGGCGGTAGTGGCGACCGGCTGCGACGCGGCGGCGGCCGCCTCCAGACTGCTCGCGTAA
>DASRZG010000524.1:0-5577 GCA_035686585.1 Phycisphaerae bacterium | reverse complement strand
TCGACGAGGCCTTCATCTCCACCAGCACCTGCCCGTGGCCGCACTCGGGGACGGGAACCTCCTTGAATTCCACCGTACTGTTGCCCGGGAGGATCACGCCCTGCATGGTGTCCATCGGTTCTCCTCTATCTGTCCGCCACGGGGGCTTTGAGGACACGAATTACACGGATTACAGCGAATTACACGAAAAGAGAGCTGTTTCAAACAACATCATGCTTCGTGCAATTCGTCTTAATTCGTGCAATTCGTGTTCTCCAACGCCCCGTGGTGTCGTGACGCGCTACTGGAGCAGGCTCCAGTCCGGCTGGGCCTCGGGGTCGGGCAGCGGGCCGGAGGCGTTGCGGATGACGCGGCGCTGGGCGTCGAACCAGCCGCGGTAGGCGGTGCAGGGGACGAGCTGGTCGCCGATGGCCGCCATCAGCTCGGTGAGCCTGGCGTCCAGGCGGCCCCGCAGGTCCGCCTCGCGGGCGACGAGGTTGTCCATCTGGAGCGGGTCGGCCCGCAGGTCGAACAGCTCCTCCCTGCCGTCGAGCCAGCGGGTGAAGATGTGATCGGCCGTCCGCACCGCCCGCCATTCCGTCCCGTCCACGAGGTAGTCGTACGCCCCGCCGAAGTTCATGCACAGCACCGCGTCCTGCCCCGCCGCCCCGTCGGCGCCGCGCCACGCCGCCGACAGGTCCCGCCCCGCCACGGTTCGCGGCACCGGCACCCCGCACAGGCTGCACAGGCTCGGGAAGATGTCCACCGGGGCCGTCAGGACGTCCCGTCGCACTCCGCCCGCCAGCACGCCCGGCAGCCTCATCACGAAGGGCACCAGCAGCGATTCCTCGTAGGGCATCTTCTTCGCCCACGGCTCGATGCCGTGCGCGCCCGCCTGGGTGCCGTGGTCGGAGGTGAACACCACCAGCGTATTGGCCGACAGGCCGCGGGCGTCCAGGTAGTCCAGCATCTGCCCGACCATGTCATCCAGCGCCACCGTCATGGCCAGGTAGTGCCGGTACATCTCGCGCGGCTTGTACCACTTGCCCTCGTCCGGCGCGGGCACGTTGGCGGGGAGCTCCAGGTGCTGCGGCACGCGGTCGTAGCAGTGGTCGGGGGCGAAGGCGCTCTCGCCCGTCACGTGCGGCTGGTGGGGCGAGAGGAACACGCAGAACGGCTCGTCGCCGGCGGAGTCGATGAACTCGAAGGCGTAGCGGTTCAGGGCGTCGGTCTCGTAGCCCTTCCACCGCTCGTTCCGCCAGTCGTCCACGTTCACCCAGCCGTCGAAGTATTTGCTGTGAAAGTTGTACCCCCGCCAATGGGCGAACCCCAGCCGGTCGCGCCCCTCGGGCACGTAGTCGCACCCGCCGACCTGCGGGAACGAGCCGGTGTGCAGGTGCCACTTGCCGATCCAGCTCGTGCGATACCCGGATCGCCCGAACGCGTCGGCCAGGCTGATCTCGTCGTGGCGTGTGCGGACGAAGTTGATGATGTGGCCCGTCTGCTGCGGGTGCCTCCCCGTCAGGAGCATCGACCGGTACGGCGTGCACACCGGGCAGGAGGAAACCGCGTTGGTCAGCGTCACCCCGCCCGCCGCCAGCCGGTCGATGTGCGGCGTGGCGATCTGCCTCTCCCCGTACAGCGGCAGCGACGCCGCCCGAAGCTGATCGGCCAGGATGAACACCACGTTGGGCCGTCCGGTCATACGCACACTCCCTCGATCCGCCTCCTTCCGGGCGATCGCCGGGGATTATACCCACGCCCCCGGGCCGATGCACGGGACCGGCCCGGTGCCACGGCTGCGTCGTTCGCAGCCGTGCCTGCAGATGTCCCGCTCAAACGGCATCCGTTACGACACATCCGCACTCCGGGTGAAATGTCGCCCCGGATCTCTCCCGCGCGGAAAGTTCTGTGGCACGGTTGCGGACAACGCAACCGTGGCACCCGTCTCGGCTCCCGGATCGTTCCGGGGGCGGGAGGCGTTCCACTTTCCGGGCCGCCGGCTCGGTTTCGAGTTGCAGGAATTGCCTTTCGCCGGTATCATGCGGTCCGTGCAGTGAGACAGGAAAGGGGATGTCCGGGATGATCCCTTCTGACATCCGTTGGCACAACGCCTTCGAGCCGCTGGAGCAGCGCGTCCTGCTCAGCGGCGGGGCCAGTGCTTCGCTCGGGTCATACGAAGCCTCCACGCCGCCGACAATGGACGGATCGAGCCTCCTCGTGCAGTTGGGGGAGGGGGCGGCCCGGGGCGTGCAGTATCGCGATTCGGACGGCACGGGCGTGACCGTGGCGATGCGCAAAGGGTGGGCCTCGCTTGCGCTGACGGGTGACGGCCTCCACTGGTCGGTCCGCCGGGGAACGGTCTACGTCGACGGCGACGACGTGGCGCTGGCGGACATTCTGCTGCGCGACACGGGCCGGTCCAGCCAGTTGAAGATCCAGACGGACAAGGCCGGCGACGGCGTGTCAACGTTGGGCGGCCTGTTCGGGAGCACGCCGCTGGGCAAGCTCTCCGCCGCGGGTACGGACCTGGTCGGTGAGGGAATCGTCCTTTCCGGCGCCGGCACGATCGGCACGGTCATGCTGGGCGACGTGAGCAACGGGGCGGACGTGGTCCTGCCGTCGGCGGCCGGTAGGGGCGTGCGGTTCTTCGCCGGCCGCATCGGCGACGGATCGGACGTGCGGGTCGGATCGGCCCTGCGGGCGCTGCGGGTGGGCGAGTGGCTGGATGGCGATTCCGAAGCGGACCTGGTGACCTCCCGGATCGACCGGCTGTGGGTCGCGGGCGACTTCTGGGCGGACATGATGCTGACGGGGTTCCCCCCTGCCGGGAAGACGCTGGGCAAGGTCCGCATCGGGGGCGGGCGGATCAGCTCGGGCTGGGCGGTCACCGGCCGGGTGGGGCCGGTGGTGGTCCGGGGCGGGACGTTCGTCGGCGAAGGCCTGGCCGTGGGGGCACCCGCGGACGCGTCGGGCGACATGGGCGTCCTGGCGGCGGGCAGCAGCGCGCTGGGGTGGGAGCTCTACCACGCCATGGTCGCGGATCCGACGGCGGGCAACGTGCTGTTCTCTCCGCTGAGCGTTTCGATGGCGCTGTCGATGGCGTATGCCGGCGCCGCCGGCGAGACGGCGGCGCAGATTGCCGCCGCGGCGCGGTTCGGCCTCGAAGGCGATCGCATCCCCATGGGCATGGGCGAGCTCATCCGGCGGCTCGACCCCCCCGGCGGCCCGGCCGGGGCGTTCGACGTGTTCAACGGCGTCTGGGCGCAGGACGTCGGCAGCGTGCAGCTACGCTATGCCGAGCTTCTCGCCCATTACTACGGGGCCGAGTTGGGCGTGGTGGACTTCCGGCGGAACCCGCGGGTGGCGCGCAACAGCATCAACACACGTGTCCGGACGCTGACCGGCGGCGCCATCCCCGCCCTGTTCGGCCCCGGCGGGATCGACAGGTCCACCACGTTGGCGCTGGCCAGCACCATCGCCTGCAACGTCGAGTGGGAACATCCGTTCAGCGACACCGGCGACTGGACGTTCACGTCCCTCGACGGCGGGCAGAAGCGCATCTCGATGATGTCGCAGCGCTGGTACTTCGACTACGCGGAGGAGGGCACCTACCAGGCCGTCCAGGTGGACATGAAGGGCGGCTCCCAGACGATGCTGATCATCCTGCCCGCCGAGGGCGAGTTCGAGAACGTCCAGGCCCAACTGTCGGAGGACATGATCGACGACGTGTACGGGCGCCTGCGCCACGAAGAGGTCGACCTGAAGATCCCGAGGTTCCAGGCCCGGTGCAACGCCGAGTTGGCCCCGGCATTGCGGGCGCTGGGGATCTCCGACGCCTTCGATCCCCAGGCGGCCGATTTCTCCGGGATCGCGGCCGGCGGGCTGTCTCTCGACGCGATCGCCCACCTGGCGATGATCGAGATGGCCGAAAAGGCCGTTGGGGCGTCCACGTCCACCGCCGCCGCGGGGAGGCTCCAACTCCTATCCGCCGAAACCGCCAGCGTAGAGATACACCTTGCTCTTCCGGCGACTACCGGCGAGCTGATTCCCCCCAAGCGGTTCATCGCGGATCGCCCGTTCATCTACGTCATTCGAGACTCGGCCACCGGGGCAACGCTGTTCGTGGGCCGGGTCACGGAGGCCGCGGGGCAGGGGTTCGAGTCCGAGCCGACCGGGGCGCCGTCGCCGCCACTGTACGAGGGCACAGTGAGAAATAACGGGGTCGATACCGGAACGATCAGCTTCGTCCACGACGGCTTGTTTCAATTCGGTGTGCTTCTGGGGCTGCCTCCTAACCTTCTGCATCTGGTCCCGAATGCGGGGATTGTGGACCTATGCAGCTTGTTCGTGACGGGAAGCGCGCCGGATGGAGACGGCGTCGGGTAGACCGGCCGTACGCACACTCCCTTGATCGGCCTGCTTCCGGGGGCATCGCCGGTGACTATGCTGTGACAGCGTCGCCTTTGTCCCCTGATCCCTGTCCAGCCAATGTCCCGGGGCGCCACCCTCAAGGCTGCCCCGCCGGGGCCGTCGTCCGGCCCAGGCGGGGCGGGCTTGGGGGTGGGGAATCGGGGTTGGACTCGGGGATGGGGGTCGATCCTCAAGGAAGCGCCCGCCACCTGCCGCACCCCCAAGCGAAGCGACCGCGAACAGCGCGCGGTCGCTTCGCTTGAGGGTGGCACCCGGGAGCCCACGCACGGGGGCCCGCTTGCCGCCGGGGCCGGGGGGTGGCATGATGGCGCCCATGGCCGCATCCGCCAAAGATCCCTCCGATGACGGCTTTGCCCGCCAGATGGCCCGGCGGGAGGTGGTCTACCGTCGCCCAGCCGCGTGCCGGCGGGGCGGCGGCGCCGATCGCGCTGGAGTTGGCCGACGTCTACTGCGAGTTCTTCCTGCGGCACCTGGACGGTCTGGCGCTGCCGGCTTGGGAGGCCGACCCGCCCGGGCCGTTGTGCTATCGAGGCCCCGCCTGCATGGGCGACGTGCCGCCGGAGCGGCGCGAGGCCGTCTGGCTGGGCATTCCGGAAGGAGAGGGCTGAATGGACATTGACCCTCGGCGCAGGGCGGGGCGGATCGACCCGCTGTGGTTCGGGCACAACCTCGAGCATACCCGCAGCGTCATCTTCGGCGGGCTGGCCGCGCAGCTGCTGCGGAACCGCAAGTTCGCCGGCCCGCTCACCCCGGAAGGGACCATCCGGCACTGGGACCGCATCGGGGAGGAGGGCTGCCTGTTCATGCCGCTGCGGCCCGCGGGCAAGCGCGGCACGGCGGGGGAGGTCTACGTCCGGCGGTTCGACCCCGACCTGCCGGCGGCGGGGCAGTGCCAGCGGATTCAGCGGTTCGACGGGTCCGGCCCCTGTGGCATCGCCCAGGCGGGGCTGTTCCTGGCCGGCGGGCGGCAGTACGAGCTCCGGCTGGCCCTGCAGGCCGAGGGGGCGATGACCGTCCGCGTCCGCGTGGCCGGGGCCGCCGAGCACCTCGACGCCGTCCGCGAGCTGGAAGGCGGGCCCTGGACGGAGCTGGAGCTGGCCTTCACCTGCCGCGAAAGCGACCCGGACGGGCGGCTGGAGATCATCCTGGACTCCCCCGGCGTGC
>DASRZG010000523.1:0-4927 GCA_035686585.1 Phycisphaerae bacterium | reverse complement strand
GTTGATCATCAGGAACATCGAGGGCTGGGCGTCCGGGCGTCCGCGCATCGCGAATCCTCCTGTTCGTGGACCGCCCGGCATCATAGCGCACCCGTTACAATACGTCAATGCAAAAATCGGAGTTTTTTAGCGGCCTGCTAGAGTCCACGTGCCGGCGGTGGCCTCGAACTCCACCGTGGCGTCGTTGGCGATGGGGCTCGCGAAGGCCGTCGTGTCGCAGAGTTTCAGGCAGCCGTCAAGCACCGAGGTGGGCAGGCCGCTGCCGACCGCGGCATACACGGCAACCGTGCCCGGGCCGGTCTTGACCAGGTCGCCGGAGGTGAACGAACCGTAGACCAAGAGGTCCGTCCCTTCGCAGACGTCGGCCACATCCAGGGTCCGCGTCTGTCCGCCGAAATCGATGCAGCCCGAGAAGGTGGCCGGTGCGCCCGAGAAGCCGTCCACCCGGATCGTGCCCCCGCCGGCGCCGGTCAGAAGCAGGTTGGCGCTCAGGCTGCAGCCGGCCGTGTACGACAGGGCATCCCCCGTGCCGGCCAGCGCGAGGACGGGGCCACCGGAGCCGCCCAGGTCCTGCGAAGCCCCGACTCGAAGGCCACGGATGGTCTCGGACTGGCCGTTCATGTCGAACGTGCCCCCCGTGATGACGAGGTCGGTCGAATCGGGCAGCAGGTCGGCCGCGCCCAGCCGCAACGTGCCGCCGACCAGGGCGGTCGCGCCGCCGTAGGTGAACCTGGTGGGGCTCCCCTGGAGCACAAGCGTCCCGGCGCCCGACTTGACCACGCTGCCGGTGCCGCTGATCGGCAGGTCCATTGTCCAGGGGCCTGCGGTCGCCTCGAACTCCACGGTGGCGTTGTTCGTGATGGGGTTCTCGAAGGCCGTGGCGTCGCTGAGTTTCAGCGTGCCCCCGGTCACGGTGGTGGTCCCGTCATAGGTGATGCCGGTGCCGGCGAGGACCTGGGTGCCGGCGCCAACCTTGGTCAACGAGCCCCAGCCGCCAAGCGTGCCGGAGAACGTGGCCGAACCTGCGGAGCCGACTGTCACGGCCGGCCCGCCCACGGGGTCATGCTGGATGTTGACCGTGCCGATGCCTGCCAGCCCCCCCACAGAAAGGGTGCTGTGATCGACGGACACCTCGTCAGTGGATCCCGGCAGGCTCAGGATCCCGGCGACGTTGACCTGCCCGCCGTCCCAGATGCCCAGGTACCCATCGCCCCAATCGTTAATGTCGAGGGTAAACTCCCCGGTGTCCCACCGAGAACCCGGCCCCGATACGCTGCCCCGCATCACGTAAGCCCCCCCGCTTTGGACCTGGCCGCCTTGCTCGATGGTCACGCCGCCGGGGTCCAAGCAAAGATACCCGACCTCCCACCGAGAATCCGCCCCCCTCACGGTGATACCTCCCACCCCCTCGGTCCACCCGCTATGCGCCTCAGCGCCTTGCTCGATGGTCAGGGCGCCGCTCTGTAGCCCAAGCATGTCGGCCTCCCACAGGGAGCCCATCCCCGTCACGGCGACCTCTCCCGCCAGGCTGGTCCACCCGCTGTGGACCTGGCCGCCTTGCTCGATAGTCAGGTCGCCAGCCCACGACAAGTCAAGATCCGTGACCTCCCAGCGAGACCCCGTCCCGACGACGCTGACCTGCCCCGTGCCTCCGTCGCCGACCATCGCCGTACCGCTGCTACTGACGTGGCCCCCGTTGGAGATACTCAGCGTCCCGGATGCCCCACCGTGACCTATGCACAACGGCCCCGTCGTCCAGGTCGACCCCGTCCCCGCGACTTGGACGTTTCCGTTCCCTCCGGGTCCATCGCCAACGTACCCCTGGGCGGAGGTCACCTGGCCGCCGTACTGGATGTTCAGCGTCCCGGCAGCCTTGTAGCCGACCGTCAGCGCCCCGCCTGCGTCGAGGGTCTGGCCGGCATCGACCGTATGGTGGCCGGAGGCGCTGCCGCCGGGATGGCCGATCACGAAGTTCCCGCCAAAAGACGGATGGCCTCCGAAGCCCAGGAGGCTGTTGGCGCGGACCGTGGATCCCGCCCCCGCCGTCAGGGTCCCGCCCGGCTGACACAGCAGCGTCTCGGCGGCGACCAGGCCGCCGGCCTCGAGAGCGACGGTGCCGGTGGGTGCCAGACTCAGCATGCCGCCGACGAGCACCTGACCGCCGTTCTGGACGGTCAGGGCGCCGGCCCCTGCGTCCCCGACCTGGAGCGTCTGGTCGACCTGAAGGGTCTGCCCGGTGGCGATGGTGAGGGCGTCGCCGAAGGGCTCTACGCCCGGTGCGACCGTGAGGTTCTGCGTCAGGTGCAGGGTGCCGCCCAGCCACTCAAATCCAAGTGTCCCGCCGGTCGGGAGGAAGGTTTGCGTGCGGATCTCGCCGCCGCTGAGGACGATCAGGCCGAAGTTCCCCCGTGTCAGCGAGTCGGCGACAGAGACCAGGCCGCCGCTGACTCGCAGGCTGCCCGTGCCCCCGACCCCGCTGGTGCCGCCGACGTGCAAGGTCGGCGCGCGGACTTCGCCGCCGCTGACGTCGACCGTGCCGTTATCCCCCAGTCTCAGCGTGGCGGCGGTGACCAGCCCGCCGCCGACGTTCAGGATGCCCGTGCCGCCGGTCGGCCCCCCGTCCTCGTCGCCGACGTCAAGGCGTCCGGAAACCGTCCACGCCGACCCGCTGCCCGCCACATTGACCGTGCCGGTCGAACCCACCTCAGGCCCCAGGTAGCCGCTGGCGCTCGAGACTTGCCCCCCGCCCGAGATCGTCAACGTGCCCGGGGCGTCGTAGCCGACCGTGAGGTTCTGGCCTACGGTCAGCGTCTGGCCGGCGCCCACGGCGAGACTGCCCGGGCCGCTGCCCAAGGCGTGGCCCAACGTGAAGTGCCCAACGGAGCCAACATGATTCCCACAGCCCACCAGGTGGTTGACGCGGAGTTCGGACCCGGCGGCCGTTATGAAGAAGCCGCCGACTGTTCCCTCCAACGTGTCGGCGGTCACCACGCCGCCGGCCTCAAGGGTCACGGCGCTCAAGGGCCAGACCTTGAGCGTGCCGGAGGCCGAAACGCGACCCCCGCCGCCCACCGTCAGGCTGCCCACGCCCCCCGCCGCCGTGGCCGACCCGCCCAGCGAGAGGTTCCCCGTTTCCCACGCGGAGCCGGCATACGTGACCGTGGCCTGGCCGCTCGAGCCCAGCAGAAGGCCGATGCAGCCGTGCTGGCTGGTCAGGACGCCCCCGTTCTGGACGTCCAGAACCCCGTAGCCCGCATAGCCGAGGTAAAGCGTACCGGTGTTCGTCCAGGTGGCGCCCGTGTTGACCACCACGGTCCCGCCTGAATCCGCGAGGGCGCCGATGACGGCGTGCTGCCCCGAAAGCGTGCCGTTGTACAGGTCGAGTGTCGCCAAGACGTATTCCATGAACCCGACGTTGATCGCGAAGGGATAGACCGGCGACGGATTCGTCACGGTGTACGTGTGTTCGTCCAGAAGGAAGCGGACATACCCGTGGCGCGGCCACAGTGCGTGGGTCGCATGGTCGCTGCCAAACGTCACCAGCGAAACGCCCGGCATGAGGAACGCGGCGGTGTCCGCCGGTTGCGGCATCCCCACAGGCGCCCACTTGAGGGGGTCCTCGAAGTCGCCGTTTCCGGGCCACCAGCCGCGAATGACCTGCGCCGCCGCAGGAGACGCGGCCAGCAGCAGCGGCAGGCACAGGCACAGGAGGACCACCCGGCGGCACGTGGACTGCGGTGCGTGGCGGACGGGCGGGCGACTTCCGCCCCGGTAGACGTGTGTGGCAGCCATGGCATCCTCCGTCATCGGCGTTGACGTGCGTTGTGACCCGCCCCAAGGCAACGATGCGAACGCCATGCGGCGGGTCAGCGGCCCCAACGATCCCACGCACGAACCAGGATCCGACCGCCATCCGAAGCGCAGCAAGAGGGGCCGCGCCCCCTCACGCGAGGCCGACCCCGAATCGGCACACTCCCCCCAACTGGAATTAGTATACATTACGAATCGGTGAAAGGCAAATCAGGACTATTGCGGAATGAACGGCAACGGCATCTCACGCCAAGCCGCAAGGGCGCCAGGAACGGCTGAGCGGCGGCAGAGGCCGGCGGCAGGGGCGAGGCATGCCTCGGCCGTGGGTTGCCGGAAGCGGCTCGCGCGGCAGGCTGACGAATTCGAGCCTTTCGGGCTCGACGGAAACCCCGCTGAAGCGGGTTCGGATAGCACTACTACGCACCTTGCTGCGCGGCGGGTCTGGAGTACCCGCCGCGATGGTTCCGTCGGCAGCGCGGCGGGTACTCCAGACCCACCGCGCGAAATGCCTTTGTAGCGTTGTGGGTTTCGTGCCGGCAACCCGCAAGCCGTGAGCAATGACGTGTGACACGCCCCGCGTCCGGTGTCAGGTTCGCCGTTTGCGGAGGGCGAGCGCTCCGAGGCCTGCGGCCAGGAGGGCGAGGGAGGCGGGCTCGGGGGTGAGGGTCATCGCGCCGAGGTCGATGCCGTCCATGACGAGGTGCTTGACGACCACGACGTTGGCGCCGGTGAACTGGACCAGTGCATCGTTGCTGAGCGTAAGCGTGTCGAGGTGCTGGTCGCAGCCGACGTGGAGCACGGCGCCGTCAACCAGGATCGAGAGGTCGGCCGTCCCGGGGCCGCCGGCCGCGGTGTTCAGGTCAACCGTGCCGGCCAGGATGTCGAAGATCGCGCTGGCGTCGTAGTCCTGCGGTCCGCTGATGATGAGCGTGCCGTCGCCGGACTTGACGAACGTCCCCCCGCCGCCTAGGGCGCTGCCTAGCAGGCCGCTAAAGAATGCGGCGGAGCGTGACAGAATCTGATTTCATCGAGCGATTGATGGTTCTTTTCAGACCCAATCTGACTGATCCCGCCGCCCGACGTGGCCGACGAGGCGCCGGCCGACCGATCGGGCGCG
>DASRZG010000522.1:0-2816 GCA_035686585.1 Phycisphaerae bacterium | reverse complement strand
CGTCCAGTCCTGGAAACGGGTCTTGCCGTCGCAGGGGTAGCTGGCCAAACGCGCCTCGGACAACCCCGCCTTCTCCAGCGCCGTGCGAGAAATCTCCGCCGACGCCCGCTGGCGGGGTGCGTCGAACCAGACCTCCTGCTCCCACAGGGCGACCAGCAGGTCGCGGTGGCGGGCGGGTTGGTACGCTTCGTTGATCAGGTCAACCAGCGATTGCATCATCTCGGTCTCCGTCAAGTGTACGTCACGTCGATCTTGCGCTGGGTCTTACCCTCGAATTCCGCCGCCGGGATCATCGGCCCGGCTTTCTTCCCATCCAACGTGACCGAGAACGCATCGCCGCGCCGCAACCGGGCGTCGATGGTGCATCCGCGGAAGCGCTTGACCACGCGGTATTCGTTCCAGGCGGCCGGGGGGCGGGGGTCGATCCGCAGGCCGGCGAAGTCGGCCAGAACGCCGACGACGGCCTCGATCGTCCGCCGGTACCACGCCAGCGAGCCGGTGAAGTTGCTGAACAGGTTCATGCCGTACGACGGGTGCGCCGGCCCGACGGCGAAGTTGGACTGCTGGTGCGGCGGGCCGGTGGCGATGTCCGGCACCAGCCGGCTGGGCAGCGTCCTGGGCATCTCCTGGAGCCACGTGTCCGACCGGCCCGACAGGACGAGGGCGTAGAGGTAGAACGATTCGCCGTGGGTGTACATCGACCCGTTCTCGAACTGCCCCGGCAGGATGTCGGCGATCCGGCCCACCTCCGGGCCCGAGGCGCGGGAGTAGGGCGGGTCCAGCAGCAGGTGGCCGATGGGCCTGGCGAGGGATTCGACCGACTCCCACACCTGCTGCTCCCTCCCTGCCGCCGCCGCCACGCCGGACATGACCGCCCAGGTGTTGACGTTCAGGTGGATCCTGCCCTCCGAGGAGGAGGCCGAGCCGATCGGCTTGCCGTCGGCGTTGAGGGCGTAGATGTACCACTTGCCGTCCCAGGCGTGGGCGTTGATCCGCTCGGTCAGATCGGCCGCCACGCGGCGGAACCTGACGGCGTCGTCGCGCCGGCCCAGGAAATCGGCCAGCTCCGCCATCAGCTTCGACTGGTACACGCACGCGCACGACAGCCAGATGCTGACGCCCTTTTCCCCGCCGATCCGGCTCAGCGCGTCGTTCCAGTCGCCGTAGCCGATCCGGCACAGGCCGTGGTAGCCGGTGTTCTCGTACAGCGACCGTAAGCCCGCGGCGGCGTGCTCGTAGACCGTCGCCGATTCCGTCTGGCTGACGGTGTTCGTCCGGGGGTCCAGGAAGGGCACCGGCTCGTCCAGGAAGGCGATGTCGCCGGTCTCCTTGACGTAGCGGATGAGCGTGTCGGGGATCCAGCTCGGGGAGTCCTGGTACATCCGCAGGTCGTGCCCGCTGCCGGGCAGCACCTCGTACTGGCGCACCGCCCTGCCGTCAGGGAACTGGTACCGCAGCGCCTCGGCCAGCCGGACGCGGACGTACGGGGCGTCGAAGTCCGACAGGCCCAGCATGTGCTGGACGATGTCCCGGTAGCCGACCTTGTCCAGCCCGTGGCAGAAGCGAGACTGGCTCCGCTGCTGCACCTTGCTCCAGACGTTGAAGTACCGGTTCAGGTGCTCCTCCGGCGTGTCGATCGCGTTGGCCAGCACACGCCGCCGCCAGCTTTCGGCCAACGCGGCCCGGCCGGCGGCGGGGTCGCTCAGCAGCTCGGCGCGGACCTTTTCGATATAGGCCGCCCGCTCGGAATCGTCCCCCTTGTACGCGCCATAGGCCAAGTTGGTCGTCGCCGACGCGCCGCCGGGGAGCTTCAGGCGGAACTGCACCGCCGCCACCAGCCCGGCCGCGGGCTGGAGGCCCGGGGAGTCGAAGCACGCCCCCCGCGCCACGGCGGCGGGGATCGGCGCCCGCGGCGACCAGCCGTCGAAGACCTCCGACATCATGTCGTAGCCGTCGAAGGCCGGCGCGGTCGCCAGAAAGGCCTGGCGCGGGTGCTTGTTGTTCTGGTCGTGGTTGACGAAGACGAGGGCGCCGTTTTCCAGCAGGCCTTCGCAGGTGACGCGCGGCACGAAGTAGTAGAACGGGAAGCTGTCCACGTTGACCTTGATCCGCCCGAACCAGGACAGCTCGCGGGGCCGGCCGGTCTCGTTGGCGACGGTCAGCTCCCACACCTCCGCCGGCCAGTCGAGCGGCACGTGGACGGTCAGCGTGGCCGCCAGTCCCTCCCGCCGGGCGGAGATGGTCAGCGTGTCCATGCCCTGGCGGCACTGGTAGTCGCTGTACTGGTCCTCCTCGTAGCCGGGGATGGGGAACATCGGCCAGGCGCTGCCCGCCTCGTGCAGCCAGAAGCCGCGGACGTCCTGGACCTCCGGGGCGGTGGGGACGTAGTTGGTGTCCAGGTGGCTGGTCATCCGCCCGGCCATGCAACTGTCCAGGCAACTGAACCCCCCGCACGTGCCGTCCCAGAACGACCCCCACGCCCCCCGCAGGCGGTCGTGCCCGCTGCACATCAGGTGCACGAACGGGCGGGGCGGACGCAGGGCGTCGATCACCACCTCCGAGCCCACCAGCATCCCCGACTCGTCCCGGGCGTCCTCGAAGTGCGAGTATCGCGTCATCAGGGCGTCCACCTGCTCGCCCGTCAGCCCGGCCGTCACGTCCCTGCCCGCACGAAGGTTCCCGCGGCACGCCTCAACCAGCTTGTCCGGATCCATTGGCTACCTCGAATATGGGTGCCCCGGACAAGCGAAGCTTGTCCGGCTTGTTCCCGTCTCGGAGGCGGCCGGACAAGCCCAACGGCGGCTTGTCCGGGGCAC
>DASRZG010000521.1:0-7923 GCA_035686585.1 Phycisphaerae bacterium | reverse complement strand
GGCCCGCTGCGGCGATGGTATCGCGCCAGCAGGGCCACCACCATCCGCTCCTCGCGCCGCAGGCCGAAGACCTCGCTGTTGGCGACCAGGTAGTAGCTGTGCTTGTGGTGTGCCCGCGTGCTGACGTAGCCGCCGATGTCGTGGAGGATCGCCGCCAGTTGCAGCTGCAGGCGCTCGCGCGGGCCCAGCCCGTGATCGGCCCGGAGGGCGTCGAAGATCCTCCCGGCCAACTCGGCCACGTGGGCGGCGTGGGGCTCGTCGTAATGGTACTTCTCGCCGATGCTCCGCGCCGCCCGGACGATGCTGCCGGTCAGCGCGGTGTCCTCCTGCCCCCGCGCCTGGCGGGTCAGGTCCAGCAGCAGCCCGTCGCGCATGGACACGTCCGCGACGATCATCTCCGTCGCCCGCGTCTCGTGCAGCAGGGCCTCGTACGCCAGCAGCGCCGGCACGAGCGTCTCGGCGTCGGCGAAGGCGATGCCGAAGGCGCCCGTGAGCTTGTCCGCCGGCCGGCCCGCGCACTGGCGGACAAACCGGTCGAACCGCTCGGCCGGGATCACGTGCAGCCCCGGGGCGGCCGCGTCGGAGCCCACGGCCCGCGCCGCCACGCGCGCGTCCCCGCCGATGGCGATGAACGAGGCCACCTCCTTCAGCGGCAGCGAGGACCGGATGGACACCATCACGCTGTCGATCTCGTGCCGGAGGATGGCCGCCGCGCGCTCGGCCGGCTCGTGGGCGGTCGCCAGCACCTCCTGGAGGCGGATCGAGCCCAGGCGGTACGTGCCGGTGGCGAGGATCTCGCCCCCGCGCAGCACGCTCAGCAGGGCGCTGCCCCCGCCGACGTCGGCGATCAGCGTCTGCGAACCCGCCAGGTCCAGCGCCTCGCCCACCCCCTCCAGCGCCGCCCCGACGATCAGCCGGCTTTCCTCCGCCGGCTCGATGATCTCCACGTCCAGGCCCGTCGTCATGAACACCCGGTCCAGGAAGGCGTCGGCGTTGGCGGCCTCGCGGACGGCGCTGGTGGCGACGGCGCGGACCTCCGCCACTCGGTAGCCGTCCAGCACCTTGCGGTAGTCCCTCAGCACGCCGATGGCGGCGTTCATCGTCCGCTGGCCGAGCCGCCCGGCCACGAAGGTGTCCCGGCCCAGGTGGACGGGGCGGCGCATCTGCTCCAGCGGCTCGACCGGCCCCGACGGCGGCACCTGCGCCACCACCATCCACACCGAATTGGAGCCGACGTCGATCACGGCCACCGTCTTGTTCGCTTCCACGTTGTTCGGCGAGGTTGCCATCCAATTCGCCTTGGCCGCCTATTCCGGCTTGATGGCCGCCAAATCAAAGGCGGGCTTGGGATACTGCATGTCCAGCTTCTGGAGCGTCTCGACCAGGATGTGCGAGACCGCCAGGTTGCGGAACCACTTGCGGTCGGCGGGGATCACGTACCACGGCGCCCACGGCCTGCTGCATCGCGCCAGGGCGTCCTCGTAGGCCTTGCGGTAGTCGTCCCAGTACTTGCGCTCCTCGAAGTCATCCGGGTTCGCCTTCCACTGCCTGGAAGGATCGGCCAGCCGGCGCTTCAGCCGATCGAGCTGCTCCTTCCTCGACACGTGCAGGAAGAACTTCAGGACGTGCACGCCGTTGGCGGCCAGCATCCTCTCGAAGTCGTTGATCTGCCCGTAGCGACGGGACCAGGCCTTCCGGGCCACCAGCCCGTGGACGCGGACGACCAGCACGTCCTCGTAGTGCGAGCGGTTGAAGATGCCGATCTCCCCCGCCGCCGGCACGGCCTTGTGAACCCGCCACAGGAAGTCGTGGGCGAGCTCCTCGGCCGTGGGGACCTTGAACGAGGTGACCTTGCAGCTCTGGGGGTTCATCGGGCCCATGACGTGCCGGATCGTGCCGTCCTTGCCGGCCGCGTCCATCCCCTGCAGGACGATCAACACAGCCCGCTTGCCTTCGGCGTACAGCCGGTATTGCCGCTCGGCCAGCTCGCGGACGTTCCCGGCGGTGTCGGTCCGCGCTTCCGCCTTGGACCGGTACGGGCCGGCGAAGTCCGCCTCCTTGTCCGAAAGCCGCACCTTCGAGCCAGGCTTGACGATGAATTCCCTGGTGTAGTCCATTGACCTTCCCGCCTCCCGCCCGCAGCCATGAGATCCGCACGCATCCGCCCCCGGTCCGCTCGCCGACAAATCCTACCGGCCCGGCAGCGCGGTATCAAGCTTCGGGCCCCTCCCACCCGGGCGCCAGGGTCGATCAGGGCCGGCCCAGGCGGTATCATGGTGGCTGGCATAGCCCCGCGCTCCAAGGAAAGGTCCGCCGGATCATGGTTGCGTTCCTGGTGATTGCCCTGTCGATCTACACGGCCATGCACGCCTATCTGCTGTGGCGGGTGTGCGCCGCCTTCCCGCACCTGGGCTGGGGCCGGTGGGTGCTGGCGGGGTTCGTGATCCTGATGATCGCCTCGCCGGTGCTGGTGCGGATGCTGGAACGGCGCTGGCCGAGCCGGATCGCCGACGCGCTGGGCGATGTCGCCTTCCTCTGGCTGGCGGTGATCTTCTGGTTCTGCATGCTCCTGTTCGTCGCCGATGGGTGGAACCTGCTGGTCCGACTGGCGGCCGTGGGAATCCCCCAGGCCAAGGCCGCCCTGCTGCCCCTGCGGCCCGTGCTGATCGCTATCGGCGGGATCATCGTCGCGGCGCTGTGCTGGGGGCTGGCCGAGGCCCGGAACGTCCGCCTGGAGCACGTGACCATCAACGTCCCCGCCTGGGACGCCGACGCCAAGCCCATCCGTCTCGTGCAGATCTCCGACGTGCACCTGTCGGGAAGGACCAATCCGGGGACGGTCGAGCGGATCGCCCGGCTGATCCGCCAGGTGCAGCCCGACGTGCTGGTCTCCACGGGCGATCTGGCGGATTCGTCCCTCGACGCGATCGATCACCTGGCCGAGCCGCTGGCGGCGATCCGCCCGCCGCTGGGCAAATACGCCGTGCTCGGCAACCACGAGTTCTACCTGGGAGTCCCCGAGAGCCTCCTGCTTCACAAGGCGGCGGGGTTCGAGGTGCTGCGGGGGCGGTCGGTCACCCTGGCGGGCAGGCTCCGGCTGGCCGGCGTGGACGACCCGGCCGGGCGGTGGAGGGACGCCGACCCGATGACCGACGAGGACGTCGCCCTGGGCCAGCCGCACGACAACCCCGTCACCGTCCTGCTGAAGCACCAGCCCACCGTCACGCCGGAAATGCTCGGGCGATACCGCCTCCAGCTTTCCGGGCACACCCACGGCGGGCAGATCTTCCCCTTCCGCATCGTCACCGCCCTGCGCTACAAGTACGACCTGGGCCTCTACAGCCTGGAAAAGGGCTCGATGCTGTACGTCAACCGCGGCACCGGCACCTGGGGCCCGCCGCTACGGCTGCTCGCCCCGCCGGAGATCACGGTCATCACGCTCAAGGCGCCCAATGGGATGGGCCGCAGAGACTCAGAGGACGCAGAGAGAGGAGAGTAGAAGAAGAGGAGGAGGAGGAGGAGGAGGAGACAGGGGCTTCGGAAGGCAGACCGATCCCGCCCCAGCGGGACAAGCTTGCGGTTTTGCGAACACTCCCACCGGCCGTAGGCGGGACCCCAGCCCTCACCTCGACGGACAGTGCATCTCGATCGTGTGGTCGGCGGGCGCCTCGCCGCAGGGAATCGTGTACCGGTCCGCCCCGGCCGGCGGCTCGAAGGACAGTTCCCTGCCGCCCTCGCGCCAGCGGTGGACGACGCGCAGGGCTTCCCCGTCGCCGGGCCCGTCGAGCAGGTGGCCGTGGAATTCCAGGCCGCTGATGGCGGTGTCGCTGGTCACGCGGACGTAGACGGTCGTCAGCGGCGCGGGGAAGCGGGCCTCCCCGTCGGCGGTCCAGTCCCACTGGAGGTGCGTGCGGAAGGCCTCCTCGACGGCCAATTCGCGCCACGCCTGCCCGTCGTCGCTCCATTCCAGGCGGGCGGCGCACGGGGGACCGTCCTGCTTACCTTCGCTGAAGCCGCCCAGCACGTACGCCCAGGCAAAACCCCCCGACAGCGGCGTGGGGCAGTCGAAGCGGAACACCGCCCGCACCGGCCCGCCGCCGGACGGGGCGATGGCGCGCCACCCCTGGCGGTAGTCGATCACCTCGGCGCCGGACGCCTCCTGCCACCGCCCGGGCAGATCCGCCGACGAACGGAAGTCCACCACCTCCGACCACGGAACCGTGCACAGGCCGTACTTGTCCCCCCGGCGAAGCTCCATCGGGTTCTCGCCCGGCTCGAGGCGCGGGATCGACATCGGCGAGGTCAGCAGGAACCCCTCGAACCGCAGGCGATTCACCTCCGCCCCCTCCCCGCCCGTCACTCGAAGCAGGCACTCGTACCGCGAACTGAGCCGTTGCGTGATGTCCACGCGCCGCTCGAAGGCCTCTTTACCCTCATGGGCGAGCACCTCGGCCCAGGCGCCTTCCGGGTCGGTCACCTCCGCCCGGACCGCCCCCACCCCCGCCAACTCCAGCCACACCCCGTCACGGTGGGCCACCGGCTCGACGTTGTCGTCCGGCACGCCGCAGAACGGATACGGCGAGCGAATCCGCCAGACGGCGCTGCCGGCGCCCTCCAGCCCGCCCGGGCCCTGGCGCCAGTCGCTCGGCTGCCACAGACCCGCCAAGAAGTCACCGCTGCCGGCCGACAGGTTCGGCTGGTAGATCCACCGCCCGTTGCCGTACGTCCGCAGCGGCTCGTACCGCTCCCGCGGATACCCGTGCCATTCCCTGGCGAACTTCGTCTTGTTCTCCCGCCAGGCCTCGGGCAGGTGGAACCGGCCCGCGGCGACCTGCGAGCGGATCAGCGTCTCGCCCGGGCGGAGCCGGAAGTCCATCGCGTGGGCCCGGACCGCCCATCGCGGCGGGGTGCACTTGATGTCGCCGTCGACGGTCTCGGTCTTGCCGTACATGCGGGCGTAGTCGGCCAGCGACCTGTCCGGCAGGTCGCACGGGTCGGACTTGTCGGCGTTGTTCAGGATCAGCCCTTCGGGGTCCCGCGTCAGCTCCTGCGCCCCGGCCAGGTGCCCCTGCGGCGTGCGGAACCACGTCCACATGTCCACGTCCAGGATGTGCCACCTGCCGTCGTAGTGCACCTCGCACAGCGAATGGCCCGGCAGCCCGATAAACCGCGCCGCCAGCCCGCCCGCCCGGTACAGGCCAAAGAGCATGTGCGCGCACTGCCCGCAGATGGCCCACCCGTAGGCGTTGATCAGCTTGACCGGGTCGTAGACCGTCCGGCGGACCCGCGGCTGCCCCTCGCTCTCGGCCGCCGGCCAGAAGTGATACGTCCCGTCCACCGTCGAGGTGAAGTAGTCGTAGATCGCCAGCGCCAGCGCCTCGCCGGTCTTGCCCGCAAACGGCGGGGAGGCCAGGATGCTTTCGAGGCAATGAAAATCCGGCCTGTGCCGGCCCACGACGCGAGGGGAAGATGTCAGGGGCATCGGAGGCCCTCCACTGTCTGCACACCTCCCTGGTTGTACCCGCCCCGAGGGACGTGGGCAATGCCGCCCGGCCCATGCCGTTCCCCTCACCCACACCCGATCAACCGAATAACACGTATAGCCCACGCCGCCCGCAGGCACGTGGCGGCCCTGGCCGCGCCGCTTGCGGATTCGCCATGACTCCCAGCGACCCTGTGTCTCAACAGCGAAACGACTGCGAAACCGCGTTGCCGGCCACAAGCGACCGGAATCCGACGACGCGAGTACGTGCAATTTCCGAGATCACCCTGGCGGGCATCACCGCCTTCGAAGAAGGCGCCCCCTTGCCAACGAGGTGACAATGGACACAATCGCCCTCTGACACCAGGCACATGGAGGCCCACAATGGCAGAGAAGACGTTCAAGGTTCGCCCCACCCCCACCGACGAGTACCTGGCCAATCCCCACAAGGGCTGCTGCACCTTCCAGCACTTCAACGGCGATCCGCTGTTTCCCGGCACGGGCTGGTCGGAGGAGGGTCCGACCGAGTTCCCGCCCGCACAGGCATCGGTGGCGGAAGGCTACCTGCCCAGCACCGTCGCCTACTGCCGGTGGTTCTGGCGGCTGATGGAGCCGGCCAAGGGCCAGTACGACTTCACCGTGATCGACCGGTCGCTGGAAGCGTGCGCCGAGCGGGGGCAGACGCTGGCGGTCCGGCTGATGGCGCACGGCTCCGCCCACCAGCCCCAGGTGCCCGACTGGTACGCCGAATCCTGTCCCATGGCGATCAACCGCACCAAGCGGGTGGAGTTCCTCGCGCCGGTCTGCGACGCCCCGGAGTACCTGGAGCACTGGGGCGGATTCGTCCGCGAGTTCGCCGCCCGCTACGACGCCAACCCGCTGCTGGAGAGCATCGACGTGACCTACATCGGCCCGTGGGGCGAGGGCGCGGGCGACTGCTCCGGCGAGCAGTGCCGCCGGTTCGCCCGGCTGTGGGCGGATGCGTTCCCCAACACGCCCCGCCTGGCCCTGGTGGCCGGGGCGCAGATGCGCGAGTCGGTCGCCCTCGGCGCCGGGTGGCGGTGCGACTGCTTCGGCGACCTGAAGGACCCCGGCAATCCCCACGTGCTCAAGCACCTGTCGTGGAACCACATGTACGACTGCTACCCGCCCGCCGTGGCGGCCGCGGGCGCGACCGACGCGTGGAAGGCCGCGCCCGTCCACTTCGAGACCTGCTGGGTGCCGATGCACTGGTACCGCGTGGGATTCGACCTGGACTTCATCTGTCAACAGGGCCTGAAGTACCACGGCACCTACTTCATGCCGAAGTACACCGCCCTGCCGGCCGAGTGGATGGACGCCCTCAAGGCGTTCTGCCGGCACCTGGGCTACCGGTTCGTGCTGCGGCAGGCGAGCTTCGGGCTCGACCCCGACCGCCCCGGACAGGTGCACTTCCAGGCGTGGATCGAGAACGTCGGCGTCGCACCGATCTACCGGCGGTACGACTTGGCGATCCGCCTGCGGCAGGGGCGGCGCGAGGAGATCGTGACCCTCGACGGCGCCGATCCCCGCACCTGGCTGCCGGGGGACGTGTGCATCGACCGGTGGATCGACCTGCCGGCCGGGATGGAGGGGGGCCGGGTGGACGCCGCCGCCGCCCTGATCGACCCGGACACCCGCCAGCCCCGCGTGAGCTTCGCGGTCAAGGAGCGCTACAGCGACCGGTGGGCGTGGTTGGACGGGTTTGAGATTGGTTGATTGTCGATTGTCGATTGTCGATTGATGTTCGATTGGCAGCGGGTGCCTGCCCCCCGGCGACAGCCTGTTGTTCAATCGACAATCGAAAATCGTCAATCGACAATCCCCCCGATCCCGTACAATCAATCCCGAGCACCGATTGGGAGATTGCATCGCATGAGCAAAGCCTTCCTGGTCCGATTGGCCGCCGTCGGGCTGGTCCCCGCCCTGCTGCTGGCCGGGCCGGCGACGAAGCCGGCCACCGAGCCCGCTCAGACCAGGCCCGCGCCCGTCATCTACGATGAGCCCCGGCGCCTGTGCGACCTGGCCGACAAGCGGATCAGCGAAAGCAGCGGCCTGGCGGCAAGCCACAGGACGCCGGATGTCTTCTGGACGCACAACGACTCCGGCGACGGGCCGAAGCTCTACGCCTTCAACGCCGCCGGGCGCAGCCTCGCCACCGTCACCGTCCGGGGCGCCGGCGCCAGCGACTGGGAGGACATGGCCTCCTTCGCGCTGGGCGGCAGGAGTTTTCTGCTGATCGGGGACATGGGAGACAACGCCAGGCGGCGGAAGACCTGCAAGCTCTACATCGTGCCCGAGCCCAAGGTGCCTGCCGGCGCGTCCGGGGCCGCCCTGACGGCGCAGGCGGCCGTCGCCATCGAGTTCCAATACGAGGACGGCCCGCACGACTGCGAGTCGGTCGCGGTGGACACGCGGGATCG
>DASRZG010000520.1:0-9908 GCA_035686585.1 Phycisphaerae bacterium | reverse complement strand
TTCCGTCCCCTTTTCCCGCGCACGTCGGGGCGGGCGCAACAAAGAGGCCGGCGCCGTGCCTTCAATCCCTGGCACGGCGCCGGCCGATTCGCACTCCGTTACAGGCCCGGGCTGCATCCCTGTCGGCCGGGGTGCATTCCGTTGCGCGGCGAGGTCGCGTTTGCGTTGCGTGCGGCGGCCTTCGGGTGCCCCGCAGCCAGGCGGGTGCCGGCCTGGCCGTGGGGCCCGAGGCATCACGTGTCAGGGACTACCGGTCCGCTCGGATTACACCGGATCGGTCAGGCTGATGACGCTGTCGCTGCCGTCGCCGTAGTCCACGACCTTGGGGGGCGCCGGCTGATTGACCAGCACCGTCAAACTGAAGGTGCCCGTGAGCGTCCCGCCATAGGCGATCAGGTCGTCGTCGCCGGACTGGCCCTGGACATCCACGTACAACTGGCCTCCCAGCAGGTCGACGTCGCCGGCGACGTTGATGTCGCCGCCGCCGTGGGCCATCTTGACCTTCCCTTGGGCGGAACTGTCGATCACGAGGTCGCCGGCGACGTCCAGGTTGCTGGCGACGACCAGGGACGTCCAGCTGTCCTGGTCGATGGTCACGTCGTGGAACGACATCCCGGCGGCATCCACGGTGATCGAGTTGCCCGCACCGGACACGACGAACTTCACGAGGCTGGTCCCGGCGTCGACCGACCCGGACGTCCAGGTCCAGTCGCCCCGGACCTGGATGGCGTCCTCGATGGTCAGCGTCCCGCCGCTCTTGGCGACTTCGACGTTGGGCAACTGCCCCGTCCCGCCGGCGGCGCCGAGCGTCTGGGCGCCGTCGCCGACGATCTGGATCAGCCCGGTCCCGTGGAAGCCGGCGTTGGTCGTCGTCACGTCGCCGCTGACCGCCACCGTGCCGCCGTAAACGCCGGCGCCGGTCTGGATCAGCAGGTCGCCGCCGACGGCCAGCGTGCCGGTCACGAACACGTCGGCGTAGCTGTTGCCCGTCGCGAACGTGACGTCGTTCAGGGCCGTGGCGCCGATGTCCACCGTGATGTCCGTATTGTTGGGATTGTTGAACACCACGACGCCGTTGTTGTGGACGAACGTCCCGCCGTTGACGGTCCAGTCGCCCGCCACGCCCAGCGTCGACGACGGGGCCACAAACGTGCCCCCGACGACGTCGAGCGACCGGACGCCCAGGTCGCCGGTTACGGTGGTCGTCCCGCCCGCGATCTTCAGCCCGGGCAGGTCGCCGCCGCCGTCGATGGCGTGGCTGCCGTTCAGCAGGATCGTGGCCGTCCCGGACACGTCGCCGTCCGTGGTGTGCACGTCGCCGAGCACCCGCACCGTCCCGCCGTTCATCTGGTAGTTGCCCACGATGGTCAGGTCGCCGTTGACGGTGACCTCATGGTCCGTCCCGACGTTGACCCGGCCGTAGGACCACTGGGCGATCTTCAGGTGCGGCACCTGGGCCCCGGCCACCGTCGCGATGAGCGCCTGCGGGCCGTCGATGTTGCCGCCGTCCATGATCACGATGCCGGTTCCGCCGACGGCCGTGTCGGCGGTGATGACGTCCCCGGCCACCTTGATCGTTCCGTTCATGCCGCCAACCTGCGTCACGGTCAGGTCGCCGTTGACATCCACCGTGCCCGATACGTTGACGTTGTAGCGGCTGTCCGTCTTGGCGATGGTCAGGTTGTTCAGCTTTGTGCCGCCGATGTTGACATCCTGGTGCGTTTTCCCGCCGTTCAGCGTGACCGTGCCCAAACCGGCAGTGAACGTGCCGCCGGAGACGGTGAAGTTGCCCGCGATCCCCAGCGCCCCGGGCGCGGGAGCCAGGAAGGACCCGCCGGTGACCGTCATGTCCTGAACGCCCAGGTAGGAACTCGACAAGGCATCCGTGGTCCCGCCGGCGATCAGGAGGTTGGGAAGTTCGCCGCCGTCGTCGTCGGTGGTGATGTTGTGCTGGCCGTTCAGCCTGACCGTTCCCGTGCCGCCCACTTCGTTATCGGTGGTGCGCACGTTTCCGAGGACGTTGATCGTGCCGCCGTTCATGCCGCCAACCTGCGTCACGGTCAGGTCGCCGTTGACATCGACCGTGCCCGATACGTTGACGTCGTAGCGGCTGTCCGTCTTGGCGATCTCAAGGCCGGGCACTTGGGCGCCCGGGGCCGTGGCGGACAGATTCTGGTGGACCTTGTAGCCGTCCATGATGATCAGGCCGCCGGCGACCGTCGTGTCGGAGGTGGTCACGTCCCCGGCCACCTTGACCGTGCCTCGAATCCGGCTGATCTCCGTGATGGTCAGGCTGCCGTTGACGTCCAGGAAACTATCGTTGACCTTGAGCTCCATCCGGTAGTCGGTCTTTTCCAGCGCAAGGTGGTTCAGGGCGGTGCCGCCGATGGTCACTTCCGAGTGGTCACCGCCGTCGAAGGCCACCGTCCCGCCGTTGGGATCGAACGTCCCGCCGGTGCGGGTGAAGTCGCTGGTGATGCCCAGCCGCCCGGCGGGCGCCACGAACGTGCCGGACTTGATCGTGAGATTCTGCACGTCCACGTCGCCTGTCACGGTCGTTGTGCCACCGTCGATCTCCACGGACGGCAGGGCCCCGCCGCCGCTGATCGCGTGCGTGCCGTTCAGCAGGATGGCCATCGTCCCGTGGACCGTGGCGTCGGTCGTGACCACGTCGCCGGCGACGACCATGGTGTCGCCGTACATCGCCGCCACCTCGGCCACGATCAGGTCCCCGGCCACCGGAAGCGTGCCGTGGAGCGTCAGGTACATCCGGTTGTCGGTCTTGGCGAGCGTCACGTCGCCAACGGCCAGCGTTGCGGCGGGGTCAATGGTGGCCACGCTATGACCGCCGCCGTCGAAGGTCAGGTCGCCCGCATAGCTGCCGCCGGAGAGGACGGTCAGGTCCGCCATGACCCGGATCCCGCCGGCGGAGGCGTCCAGCGTCCCGCCGACCAGCGCGCTGACGACGCCGATGCTCCCGGCCACGGTGGTCGTGCCGGCGGCGACGTTCAGCACCGGCAGCTCGCCGCTGCCGTAGATCTGGTGCATCCCGTCCAGCAGTACCTGGGCGCTGCCGGAAACGCTGCCGTCGTTGGTCGTCACGTCGCCGGCGACGTCCAGGACCCCGCCGTAGACGGTACTGATCCCGGTGACCAGCAGGTCCCCGCCGATCGCCATCGTCCCGTTGACCGTCAGGTTCATCCGGTTGTCCGTCTTGGCCAGCTCGACGTCCTGGAACGACGCCGGGGCCGAGAGGGTCAGCACGGAGTGGCCTCCGCCGTCGAAGACCAGCGTCCCGGCGCTGGCCAGGTTGCCCGTCCCGGACACCTCCAGGTCCCGGGCCACCCGGATCGTCTGGCCGGCCCCGTCGCTGACCGATCCGTTGGTTACGATCAGGTCGAGAACGTCGACCGTCTGATCGACCGTGACGGTTGCGCCGTTGTTGACGACGGCGGTGTCGTTGGCGCCCGGCAAGGCGCTGCCGGACCAGTTCAGCGGGTTGGACCACGCCCCGGCTCCGCCTATCCAGGTGACTGTCGACAGGAGGAGCCGATCCTCCAGCCGCTCGATCGCCGCCCACTTCCCGAGGCCGCCTCCCGGTAGCCTCGATCCCGCAAACCTCTCAGAGTGTTCCATAGCTCGCAGCTCCTCTTCATGCACTTCCCTGTCCTATAGGCCTGAACACATACCAGCCAATTCAGGCGCTATCGTCTGGCAGGACGGGTTCGGCCTTCGGGCGGGGCCAAGGCCCGTGACGCCCGCGGGCGCGCTGCGCACAAAACACCACAAAGGCAGGCGGCGAGAAGCTTGACATGTCACCAATTCCTGATAGAATAAAGACTTGGTGGCGGGCGCTTCGCGCCTGCAACCCATCCGGCGGCGGACCCGGAACCATTGGTCAGGGTAAGGGTCCGTCGCCCTTGTGTAGTTCTCCATGTCTGTACAGTCTCGCCATCGATGGCGACGTTTCATTCTCCCTTGCTGCCGCCCGGCGGAAAGATCGGGTCACAGGGCGGCGCCCCGGGCCCTCAGGCCCGGTGCGTCCACGGGTGCGATGGAGCCGGATTCCCCCCGGCCGAGCCGGCCCATACCAAAAAGGCCGCACCGGCCGCTTCGGGACGAAGAGCGATTCGACGCGCGTCAGCGCAGGCCGACCCCTCGCTGGACAGAACCACAAGAACACCCACCATGGCGCTGCAAGTTCCCATCCGCCCGCCTTTGCTTCCAGGGGAACTCCACCGCAGAAACCCTATGATCCACTCCATTACGCCGGTCGCTTGGGCGTGTCAACATATATTCTCTCCAAGTACGCGATTTGTGACGGATTGGCAAAGCGCATATCGTGATATAGGAACTGCGCTTGCGGGCTTCGGTCCGGCCGGTATCGTTGTGGGCTGATGGGCTCGGGGGGCATCTCCCACGCAGCGCAGTGCGTGGGTGTGGGGGGGGCGGTGTTCGACTCTTTGAGTGTCTGACTCTCTGACCGAGGGGTCCGGTGAGCACCTCCCACGCAGCGCAGTGCGTGGGTGTGGGAGGGTGCGCGGACCCCTCAGCTTGCCAGATGGCAGGCGACATGCCGGCCGTCGTCGAGGATGGACAGGTCGGGGCGCTGCTGGCGGCAGTGGTCGATGCAGTCGGGGCAGCGGGGGTGGAAGCTGCACCCGGAGGGGAGGTTGGCGGGGTCGGCGACCTCGCCGGCAAGGCGGAAGGCCATGGGCACGTCCGGGTCGGGGTTCGGCACGGCCGACATCAGGGCGCGGGTGTAGGGGTGCTTCGGGTCGGCGAAGACGGCTTCGGTCTCGGCCAGCTCCACGATCCGCCCGGCGTACATCACCGCCACCCGGTCGGCGATGTGCCGGACCACGCTGAGATCGTGGGCGACGAAGAGGTAGGTCAGGTTGAGCTCGGCCTGCAGGTCCGCCAGCAGGTTGATCACCTGCGCCTGCACCGAAACGTCCAGGGCGCTGACGGCCTCGTCGGCGATCACCAGCGAGGGACGCATGATCAGCGCCCGGGCGATGCCGATCCGCTGCCGCTGGCCCCCGCTGAACTCGTGGGGGTAGCGGTTGGTGTGCTCGGCCTCCAGGCCGACCATGCGGAGCATCTCGACGATCCGGTCCCGCCGCTCGGGGCCGCGGGCCAGCCGGTGGATCTTCAGCGGCTCGCCCACGATCTGCCCGACCGTCATCCGCGGATTCAGCGACGAAAACGGGTCCTGGAAGATCATCTGCATCCGCGTCCGCAGGGCCTTGAGGTCCCTGGGCCCCACGGCCGCCAGGTCCACGTACGGGCGCTGCAGGCCCGGGCCCGTCCGGGCCAGCTCTGCGCCGTTGGCCTGGAACAGCACCTTGCCCGACGTCGGCGCCAGCGCCCGCAGGATCGTCCGCGCCAGCGTCGTCTTGCCGCAGCCGCTCTCGCCGACCAGGCCCAGCGTCTGGCCGGGGAACAGGTCGAAACTGACCTCGTCCACCGCGCGGACCAGGCCCACCTGCCGGCGCATCAGCCCCTGGCTGTATACCGGGAAGTGCTTGCACAGGTCGCGGACGCGGAGAAGGGCCATGACGTCAGGCATGGGCCACCTCCTCGGCCAGGGCGCACGCCACCTGGCGGCGGTCGCCCCCGAACGGCCGAAGCGGCGGGGGGGCGCCCGTGTCGCAGACGCCCGCCCGGGCGTGCGGGCAGCGCGGGTGGAACGGGCAGCCCGGGGGCTGGTCCATCGGCGAGGGGACGCTGCCGGGGATCGACGCCAGCCTGCCACCCCGCCCCGACAGGCTCGGCAGCGACTCCAGCAGCCCGCGGGTGTAGGGGTGCAAGGGGGACTTCATCAGCGGGCGGATGGGGCCCTGCTCGACGATCCGGCCCAGGTACATCACGGCCACGTCGTCGGCGGTCTGGGCCACCACGCCCAGGTCGTGCGTGATCAGCAGCACGGCCGTGCCCAGCCGGCGGCGCATGTCCTTGATCAGCTTGAGGATCTGCGCCTGGATCGTCACGTCCAGGGCGGTGGTCGGCTCGTCGGCGATCAGCAGTTGGGGCCGGCAGACCAGCGCCATCGCGATCACGGCGCGCTGGCGCATCCCGCCGCTGAGCTCGTGGGGGTACTGCTTCATCCGCTGGGCCGGGGCGGGGATGCCCACGCTGCCGAGCATCTGGACGGCCTGGGCGGCGGCCTCCTTCCGGCCGACGCGGCGGTGGAGGGTGATGGCCTCGCAGATCTGGTTGCCGATGGTGTGGACGGGGCTCAAGGCCGTCATCGGCTCCTGGAAGATCATGCTGATCATCCCGCCGCGGATGTCGTAGAGCAGGTCGGACTTCGCCCCCAGCGCCGTCACGTCGATCGGCGGGTGGCCGGCGCGGTGCAGGACAATCTGCCCGCCGGCGATCCGGCCCGGGCGGTTGATCAGGCGGAGGATGGAGTAGGCGGTGACGCTCTTGCCGCAGCCGCTCTCGCCGACGATGGCCAGGATCTGCCCGCGCCGGACGGTGAACGACGCGCCGTCCACCGCGCGGACCTGCCCGCCCTCGACGTCGAAGACGGTCCGCAGGTCGCGAACCTCCAACAGGATGTCGTTGTCGTCGGTCACATTCACACTCGAACAGCAATGTCGAATATCGAATATCGAACACCGAACACCGAATCTCGAAGTGGCCGCCCTTACTTCGACATTCGATATTCGAGATTCGTCATTCGATATTCATCTGCTTCCGTTCATCGCGCGGAGTAGGGGTCGGCGGCGTCGCGGAGGCCGTCGCCCAGGAAGTTGCAGCTCAGGACCATCACGATAATCAGCGTCACCGGCAGCAGCAGCCAGGGGTAGGTGGCGACCACCTGCATGTTCATGCAGTCCTGGAGCATCACGCCCCAGCTCACCACCGGCGGGCGGAGGCCCAGGCCCAGGAAGCTCAGCGAGGTCTCGCCCAGGATCATCACCGGCACCTGGAGGGTCAGGGCCACGATGATGTGGCTGGTGAACCCCGGCAGCAGGTGGCGGAAGATGATCCGCGCGTGCCCCGCCCCCAGCAGCCGGGCGGCCACGGCGTAGTCCTCCTCCCGCAGGCTCAGCAGCTTGCCCCGCACCACCCGCGCCAGGCCCGTCCAGCCCAGCAGGCTCAGCACCAGTGTGATGCCGAAGTACACCCGCAGCGGCGACCAGTCCGACGGCAGCGCCGCCCCCAGCGCCAGCCAAAGCGGCAGGCGGGGGAAGGCGTTGATGATCTCGATCGCGCGCTGGATCACGTTGTCCGCCGCACCGCCGACGTACCCGGAAATCCCTCCGATGCTCACCCCCAGAAGGAACGTCACCACGATCGCCACCACGCCGATCGACAGCGAGATCCGCGACCCGTGGACGATCCGGCTGAACACGTCGCGCCCGTACTTGTCGGCCCCGAGCAGGTAGAACGTCGGCGCCATCGCCTCCGCCGGCTGCGTGGCCGCCCCGGCCGCCGCCGAGTCCGAACGGGCGGCGCGGTACTCGTCCAGGTCCACACCCAGCACGTGGCGATCCCACGGGATCAGCCCCCACAGCTTGTACGGCTCGCCCTGGACGAACAGGCCCAGCGGCACGATGTCGGAGCGGTCCTCGACGTAGCTCTTCTTGAAGGTGATCGGATCGACGTGGCGCTGGACGGCGTAGACGTACAGCCCGCGCTTCAGCCCCAGCCGCGGGGGCTGGGGGGGGCACCAGGCGTGCGGCAGGTCCTTCCAGCCGGCGGGGTAGGGGGCGACGATCTCCGCCAGCACGGCGGCCGCGTACATCGCCGCCAGCAGGTACAGCGCCGCCACAGCCACCTTGTGCCGGGCGAACCGCCGGCGGATGAGATGCCACTGCGAATGCGAAGGCCGATCCGCCAGCGCGACGGTGATCGCGTCGATCCGTCCGGGCTTCATCGGCTGCCCCCCTGGAAGCGGATCCGCGGGTCCAGCCACAGCAGCAGCAGGTCGCTGACCAGCGTGCCGAACACGCCCAGCAGGCTCAGCACCATCAGCATCGACCCGGCCAGGCAGAAGTCCTCGGTCATCAGCGCTTGCAGCATCATCGGGCCCACGGTCGGCAGCGACAGCACCATCGCCACAATCGCCCCGCCGGAGACCAGTTGCGGGAACAGCCCGCCGATCCCCGAGATGAACGGGTTCAGCGCCAGCCGGACCGGGTACTTCAGCAGCAGCCTGCCCGGGCGGACCCCCTTGGCCCGCGCCGTCGTCACGTACGGCTTGTTCAGCTCGTCCAGCAGGTTGCCCCGCATCACGCGGATCATCCCGGCCGTGCCGCCCACCCCCAGCACCACCACCGGAAGCCAGATGTGCTTGAGCAGGTCCGCCACCTTCGGCCAGTCCCACTCCGGCTGGGCGCCGTAGCGGCTGGAGAACAGCCCCGAAATCTCCACCCCCAGGTGCCTCTTGGCCAGGTACATCAGCACCAGCGCCAGCAGGAACGAGGGCACGCACATGCCCAGGAACCCGATGAACGTCAGGATGTAGTCGCCCGGGGAGTATTGCCGCACGGCCGAGTAGATGCCCGTCGGCACGGCGATCGCCCACGTCATCAGGATCGTGCCCAGGCTGATCAGCACCGTCAGCACCACCCGGTCGCCGACGATCTGGTTGACGGGCCGGCTGTTCTCCATCGACCGACCGAGGTTGCCCTGGAGCAGCCCGGCGTCCTCGTCCTTGAAGGACGTGAACCACGCCAGGCCCATCCACCGCCCGTAGCGGACGACGATCGGGTCCTCGAGGTGGAACTGCCTGCGGATGTTCTCGATCTGCTGCATGTCCGCCTGCTCGCCGGCCTCGCGGAGCTGCATGATCCGGGTGGTGAGGTAATCGCCCGGCGGAAGCTGGATGATCGTGAAGACGATCACCGAAATGATCAGCAGCGTGGGGATCATGATCAGCAGGCGGCGGGCGATGTAGGGGTGGCGCACGCACGCCAGGACCGCCAGCAGCAGGGCGATCCCCACGAAGGCGTATCGGATCAGCGAGCCGAGCCGCCCCGACCGGGCCTCGGCCGCCGCGACGGCGGCGGGGGCGTCCGGCGGGGGGGTGACCTCCTCGATCGCCTGGCGGATCTGGCGGATCGCCCCGGGCGTGTCGGAGGGGTGCTCGAAGTAGTAGGTCTCGATGCCGGTGTTGGCGGGTGAGGTGAACTTCCAGCAGGAGACCGCCGACCGGGGCACGTTCTTCATGCCGTCCTTGACCACCACCGGCTCGGGGGCCGGGGTGCAGACGTTGATCGTCCAGACGTTCTCCGCGGCGATCCGAAGGATCCGGCGGAACAGGTCCCGCTGCTCCTGCCGATTCCCTTCGCCGCAGACCTTGTTCCACAGCCACATGCTGGCCAAGATCGGATACTTCTTCTCGTCGGGCTGGGGGATGTCCTGTGCAGGCCGGTTTTCGGTCGGGGTGGTGGTGGGCGGCGAGGTCTTGGGCTTGGGGCAGTACAGATCGGCGCCCGGCGGCTCGACGCACCCCGGGCCGGCGGCCTCGGGTTGCCCGTCCATCCCGCCCCGGTCGTACCACTTGGCGTACCCTGCCGCCTGGAACACGCCGTAGCCGGTCGGCACGAAGAACCGCACGCCCAGGATGGGGATGTACTCGCTGTCGGAGCCCCAGACCGCGAAGTCGTGCTCGCGGGCGGCCACCTCCGTGTCCCACAACTGTCGCGACCGGTTCCGCACGATCGCCCGCACGCCGATCCGCTTCCAATCCTCGGCGACGAACTCGGCCGGGGCGGCGGAGATGTATCCGCAGATGTTCAGGTAAAAGGTCATCCGGCTGCCGTCGCGGAAGGTGCGGAAGCCTTCGTAGTCGCGGGCGGTCAGGCCCATCTCGTCCAGCATGCGATTGGCGCGGTCCGGGTCGTAGTCGGTGAAGGCCTTGTACGCGGACGGCTCGAAGTAGTACGAGG
>DASRZG010000519.1:0-7565 GCA_035686585.1 Phycisphaerae bacterium | reverse complement strand
ACTCCGCGAGGAGTTGGTGCCCATGTCGAGCACCTCGTGGTTGTGCTCGTTGAGCAGCACGACGACCATCTCCTTGATCGCCCGGCCCCGGTGATCGGCGGCAACGGCAATTTTCATAACAAGTTCTCTTTCATGCGGCGTCGCAAGCACTTCTCGATCCTCTCGGCCACCCGGTCGTAGACGGCCTGGTCGGCGCCGACCGGGTCGGCGATGTCGCCGTCCGGGTCGAGGGCGAACGTCCTGTCCGCCGCCCCGCCGGCGATGCGGCCCACGGCCGCCACGTGCCGATCGGTCATGCAGAATAGCAGGTCCGCCGAGTTTATCAACCCATCCGTGAGTTTCCGTGAGCGGTGCGACTCGACCGGCGCCCCGAGACGCCCCGCGGCCGCGACCGCCTCCGGTGTCGGATGCCCCCCGTCGAAGGCGAACACCCCGGCCGAAAGGACCTCCAGGCCCCGGCCGGCCAGCTCCGCCGGGCGGCAGCGGTCGCGTTCGGCCAGCAGCTTCCGGGCGATGGCCTCGGCCATGGGGGAGCGGCAGGTGTTGCCCGTGCAGACGAAGATGATCCGCCGCCGGCTGAGGCCCTCGATGTCGGCGGGACCGTAGACGCCCTCGCGGACGAGGGCGTACCCGTCGGCAGTGAAGGCGACGATGGTCGATGCGTCGCGGCAGCGCGTCCGCCCGGCGTCGATCAGCACGTCGATCCGCCCGTCGAGCTGCCGGAGCACCCCGCCGGCGGAGACGGACGGCTTCCGCCCGGGGAGGTTCGCGCTCGTCGCCAGCACCGGCCCGCCCGCCCGGGACAGGAGTCGCCGGGCAATCGCGTCGTCCGGGCAGCGCAGGCCGACGACGTCCCCGGCCGCGATCCGCCCGTACAGGGCCTTGCCCCGCAGCGACGGCGAGGCCAGATGCCCGCCGGTCGGCAGCAGGATCGTCACCGGCCCGGGCCAGGCCTTCGCCATCAGCGTGCGGGCCCGCGCGGGGAGGTCCTTCACGTACAGGCTCGCGTCCTCCGGTGCCGCCAGGTGCACGCTGAAGGGCGCCTCGGGGCGGTCCTTCAATTCCCGCAGCCGCTCCACCGCCTCCGCGTCGGTGGCGATCGCCCCCACGCCGTAGACCGTCTCGGTCGGGAAGCCCACCAGCCTGCCCGCCTTCAGTGCCCGCACCGCCGGCGCGAGCAGCCGCCCCAGGCCGGCATCACCTCCGGCCGACACGGTCTTCGGATTCACACGAATGACGCGGGTCTTCATGGCGAACTCCAGGCCGGCACATTATTCCGGGCCCGGCACAGCGATGTCAAGCGAGCCGCCCAGGCAGCCCGGGCAGACCCCTCCGCTTCCGCCGCCGTTCGCGCAATTCGTGCAATTCGTGGACTCTTGCTTCTTCTGCTTCTTCTGTTTCTTCTCCTTCGCGCAATCCGCGCAATTCGTGGGCTGTTGCTGCTCCTGCTTCTTCTTCTCCTTCGTGCAATTCGTGCAATTCGTGGACCGTTGCTTCTTCTTCTTCTTCTGCTGCTGCTTCTTCTTCCGCATCCGTGTACCCTGTGCAATCCGTGGACGATCTGTCGTAATCTGTGGAATGGAGAAGAGTGTGAAACGACCCAACATCCTCCTGCTCACCACCGACCAGCAGCGGTTCGACGCCCTGGGAGCGGCCGGAAACGACGAGATCCATACCCCCAACCTTGACGCCCTGGCGGCCGGGGGCGCGCGCTTCACCCGGCACTTCGTCCAGAACCCCGTGTGCATGCCCAGCCGGGTGAGCTTCCTCACCGGCCAGTACCCCTCCACCCTCGGCATCACGCACATGGCCGTGCCCGTGCCGGCGGAGGCGATCACCCTCCCCCGGCTCCTCCGCCACTACGGCTACACCAGCGCGAACATCGGCAAGCTTCACTTCCTGCCGCACGCCAACCGCGACCACCGCGACATCCACCCCGACTACGGCTTCGACCACCTGGAGATCTCCGACGAGCCCGGCTGCTACGAGGACGCCTACCGCGCCTGGGTCCGCCGCCAGGCGCCCGACCAGATGGACCACCTCTCCGCCGGCCTGCCCCCGGCCACCGAGGCGTGGCAGCGGACGATGCGGATCGACGACGGCATCCATCACCCGCCCCAGCGCCACGAGAACACCCCCCGCGTCTTCGCCGGCCCGCCCCACCTGACCCACACCGCCTTCGTCGCCGACCAGACCATGGAGTTCATCGCCAACCACACCGGCGGGCCCTGGATGTGCGTGGCGGGGTTCTACTCGCCCCACGCGCCCTGGATCGCACCCGGCGAGTTCATGGACCTGTACGACCCCGCCCGGCTCTCGGTGCCGGCGTTCCCCGAGGAGGTCGACGCCCGGCGCAAACCCGGCCACTTCGACGACGAGGAGCTGCGGGCGGTCAAGCGGGGCTACTACGCCATGGTCAGCGAGGTGGACCACCACGTCGGGCGGATCCTCACCCGCCTGGAGGAGCTGGGCGTCGCCGACGAGACCATCGTGGTGTTCTGGTCCGACCACGGGGAGTGGCTGGGCGATCACCTGAGATACGGCAAGGGCTACCCCGCCCATGACTGTGTGGCACGCGTTCCGCTGATCCTCCGCTATGGCGGCGTCGCCCCGGCCGGGACGACCGTCGACGGGATCGTCGAGTCGGTGGACGTGATCCCGACGCTGCTGGACTACTGCGCGATCCCCATCCCCTGCCACCTCCAGGGCCGGTCGCTGCGGGGGCTGATCGAGGGGACCGAGAACGAGGGCCGGCGGTCGGCCCTGACGGAGCTGACCGGCATCCGCATCCTGCGGACCGAGCGGAACCGGTACATCGCCCACGCCGATGGTCGTGAGGAGTTGTACGACCTGGAGGCGGACTTCGGCGAGTACCACGATCTGGCCGGCGACCCGGCCTTTGCCGCGACCCTGGCGGGCGCCCGCGCCGAACTGATCCGCCACATGCTCGAGATCCAACGCCCCACCCCGCGGGCGTGGTGCTATTGAGGACGCCGCCGGGTGGACGTTTAGCGGCGGTCGGCACGACCGCCTTCCAGGCCGCCGTACCGGCGACCGCTAAACTGCGATCGGGATGTACCGCCGGTCAACCGCCCCGGGTTCCTCTGTTCCCGGTTCCTCATGTGACATTGTCTATTCAGGTATCAGTAAACGCTGAGGACCGTCTCCGCGGATACTGGCGGAAGGTCCGACCGGGACCGTATAGTGCGCCCCTGCCATGAAGTTCCTGCGGAATCTCCGTGCGGTCTGGTCGTACCTGTCCGCCTCGCCCCGGCGGCTGGGGGCCGGCGTGCCGGAGGGCCTCGACCGTCCCGTGCGGGCCCTGGCGACGGTGTCGGCGGCCTGGGGGGTGGCGATGGTGATGCTGTGGCACGTGGTGCACCGGCTGACGTTCCCCGCACTGCTGCACTGGATATTTCCCGCCCTGGCGTGTGCCGCCGTGTGGCTGGTTGGCCCCTACCGGTGGGGATGGATGGCCCTGGCGCGGTCGGCGACGCCGTCCGGGGGGCGCTGGCGGGCGGTGCGCTGGGCGGTGCTCGTTGGGCTGGGGGCGTGGGCGTTTGCGGCCTTTCACGGCCTGGGCTGGAAGCACACGGACGCCGCCACCCAGTTGCCCGGATGGCTGGGATGGCTCTGGCCGAGGGCGATGTACCGGGTGATGCTGCTGACGCCGCTGTGGGGGGCCTGGGCGATGCTGGTGACGGTGATGTACCACCGCCCGACCGACCGGACGGACGGGCCGACCCGCCGGCTGGCCGGGGGGGTGTCGGCCGGGGCGGCGGCGGTGATGCTGGCGGTCCCGGGCGCCGGGACGCTGGTGAGCCTGATGTCGGTGGAGCCGGCGTGGCGGCGGTTTGTGCCCGTGGCGGCGGCGGTGGCGGCGGCCATCCTGGGCGGGATGGGCCTGACCCGCCGGTTCGGCGGGGTGAGCCGGGAGGTCCTTCTCGGCTGCAACGTCTTGACGCAGTTGATCTTCCTGACCACCTGCTCGCTGGCGATGTCGTGACGGCGCCGCCGGGGGGCCGGGAGCGGGCGCGGGGCGGGGAATCTTGCGCTTGATTCCCGCCGGCTCGGGGGGTAATAGTCCTGCCTATGAAAGCCACGGCCCTGATGACGACTTCCATCGAGGACGTCCCGAAGCGCAGCGGCAAAGTCCGGGACATCTACGACCTGGGCGACCGGCTGGTGATCATCGCCACCGACCGGATCAGCGCCTATGACGTCGTGATGCCCAACGGCATCCCCGACAAAGGGAGGGTGCTGACCCAGATCAGCCTGTTCTGGTTCGACCACTTGTCCGACCTGACGCCCAACCACCTGATCTCCGCCTCGCTGAAGGACCTGCCCGAGCCGTTCCAGAGCCGGGAGCTCGACGGGCGGTCGATGATCTGCAAGAAGTGCGAGGTCGTGCCGATCGAGTGCGTCGTGCGCGGCTACCTCGCCGGCAGCGGGTGGCAGGAATACCAGAAGAGCCAGAGCGTCTGCGGGATCATGCTGCCGTCGGGGCTGAAGCAGTGTCAGAAGCTGCCCGCTCCGATCTTCACCCCCGCGACCAAGGCCGATTCGGGCCACGACGAGAACATCTCCCAGGCCCGCGCCGGCGAGCTGGTGGGCGAGGACGTGGTCGCCGAGCTCCGGGAGCGGTCGGTCAAGCTCTACACGGCCGCGGCCGAGTACGCCGCCGAGCACGGCATGCTCATCGCCGACACCAAGTTCGAATGGGGCAGGGACGAGACCGGCAAGCTCATCCTGGTCGACGAGGTGCTGACGCCCGATTCCTCCCGCTTCTGGCCGGCGGAGGGCTACAAGCCCGGCAAGGACCAGCCCAGCTTCGACAAGCAGTTCGTCCGCAACTACCTCGACAAGATCAAGTTCGACCGCCAGCCCCCGGCCCCCGTCCTGCCCCCCGAGGTCGTCCAGGCCACCCGGGAGAAGTACATCGAGGCCTACACCCTCCTGACCGGGCAGAGCTTTCCGTGGGAGTAGAGGCGACGGAAGGATCGAACGGCAATCTCAAATAGCGGACACCGAATACCGAATGTCGAACGGGACGACACTTCGATATTCGGCGCTCGCTATTCGCTGTTCGATATCTGCCTCTGACTCGGGGTAGCCGCTGCCGCCCGGGTATGTGTTCAGCCGGCCCTGGGTGCCACCCTCAAGCCTCCCCCGTTGGGCAAACCTGCGGACGCTAACCGGGTTTCTGCTTGACGAGGTGTCTTCGTGCGCGTAGGTGTAGCGGGTATGCCGCGATTGGCACGGGTGGTCATACCGGGGTGTCCTCATCACGTGACCCAGCGAGGGAATCGGCGGGAGGATGTGTTCGCCTGCGACGGCGATCGCCGCCGGTACCTGGCGTTGCTGCGGGAGTACGGCACCGCCCACGGCATGGCCGTATGCGCCTACTGCCCGCCACGGCGGATCTCCGCTTCGCTCCGACCTGATGACCAACCACGTGCACCTGGTGGTGGTGCCGGAGACGGTGGTCTCTCTGTGCGGCGCCCTCAAGCCGGTGCACCTTCGTTATGCCCAGGAGTTCAACCGGCGGATGGGCGTCGGCGGGGTTCTGTGGCAGGGACGGTTCTACTCGACCCCGCTGGACGACCGGCATTTCCGGGCGGCCGTGCGGTACGTGGAGCGTAACCCGGTCCGCGCGGGCCTGGTGAAGCGGGCGTGGGATTACCCCTGGAGCAGTGCGGCCCATCACTGCGGCCTGCGCGGCGACGATCTGGTGAGCGGTGACCTGGAGCAGTCTGACCACGTCGACCACTGGAAGGCGTTCCTGCGGACGGAGGATGAGGAAGAGGTCCGCGTGTTGCGCGCGCGGACCCGCACCGGCCGGCCGTGCGGGGACGAGGGGTTCGTGAGTCGTCTGGAGCGTCTGGTCGGGCGCCGCCTCCTTCCCGCCAAAGGCGGCCGGCCTCGAAAGAACAAGGCGGCGAGGGAGAAACATGGTTAGCGTCCCCAGGTTTCCCAAGCGGGAAGGGGCGGGTGATGAAGTGCGGCGTCCCGGTTGCTCTGCGGGTCCCGGCGCATTGCGGCGGGGCTCAAGTCAGCCAAGGCATTGGAACGGGAGTGACCTGATGACAGCAAGGAACTGGGCTCTGCGTGCTGCGCCGTCGGGAATCGTACTACTGGCGCTGTCCTGCCTGGCTGGGCAGGCTGACAAGACGACGGATGGGACGAATCCGCAGTCGAAGGAGACCAAGGTGCTGGTAACGTGGCGGACAATCCAGGAAGCCGCGGCGGCGCTGGATGCGGCTCCGTCTGCGGAGCTTCCGGCCCGGACCGATGCCGCCACTCGCTCGATCGCCCAAGGCGCCGATCGTTCCAGCATTGAGGAGTTGGTGAAGAACATCGGCACTCCCCTCGGCCTGAAGGACGGGAGCGTCCGCATACAGTCCCTGCACCTGGCCGGTCGGGTCATCGCGGCCATCGCTGACCCGAAGGGCGAGCACGGCCTGAAGTCTGCCGCGGAGGGTCTCCAGGGCAGAATTGGCTCCGGGGGCCGCATGAGCTGGTATGGCCTGGTGACGGCGGCGATCGACACCTACCGTGACGCAGCCGCCGAGGACCTCCTGCTTTGGATAGCCCTGGAGTCGCACAAGGCCCTGCCGGCGGAGGTACTCGCCAATGAGCCGCCGTACATCCATGCCTTGGGCTATCTGCGGACCTACACGCCCGCACACGTCCGGGCAAAGCTCGAAGCCGCCCTTCGCGATCACGTCAAGGAGGAGTCGCTTCGCAGTAACGGCGAAGGCAGGCGCGGCTCCATTATGGAGGCATATCTCGGCGTCAGGCGCGAGCCGGCGATGTACCTTCGGGCGGCCCTGGCATCGCTGGACTTCTCGGCCAGCCTCAAGAGCCCGGCGGAACGGTCACGGTACCACGACTTCGAGCGAAGGCTCTGGCGGGCCTGGGGACTGGCGAAACGCGGATCCAGAATGATCGGCATGGAGTTCATCCTGGCGGCGGAGGTACTGAACAAGTCCTGGAAGAAGGGCGACGAACGCTTTGTTCTTCGCATCTTCGAGGAGCCATCGGTCACGCCGGAGGAGCTGCACATCGCCGTCGACCTGGCATGGCACCTGCCCGCCGTCGGCCAGGACAAGCTGCGCGAAATCGCTGCCGGTCAAGGCCCCAAGGCCAGGTATGCGAAGAAGGCGTTGGATCTAATCGCCCGAAAGGCCAAACGCGACGCGATCAGGGCCAAACGTGAAGCAACCCAAGAGAAGTCCGAAGCTGACCGCAAGCCCAGTTCCCAGCCGGCATCCCCCGCGCCCGCCAAGCCATAGCGATAGCGGTCGATCGAGAATCAGAACTCCCCGAGCGCAGGCCTTTGCCAGCCGCCCTGTTGGCGGCTCCACGGGAATTCGGAATTCATGGAATTCGGGACAGTCACCTATTATTTGCTGTGGAATTCGGGACAGTCACCTATTATTTGCTTGGAATTCGGGACAGTCACCTATTATTTGCTTGGGAATTCGGGACGGGAATTCGGACGGGAATTCGGGACAGTCACCTATTATTTGCTGGGAATTCGGGACAGTCACCTATTATTTGCT
>DASRZG010000518.1:0-10497 GCA_035686585.1 Phycisphaerae bacterium | reverse complement strand
CGATCGCGGCCGGCGGCTCGCACGCCGGCGCGGCGCAGGCCGACTGGTACTCGGCGGCGCATCGCTCCACCAGGGCGAACTCCTCCAGGGAAACGTTCCCGCCGCACCCTGCCGCCGTCCAGGCCGACACCAACAGTCCCGCCAGTAAGGCTGCCCTGCGTCCGAGCATGCGCGATCTCCTTCTCCCAGAATGCCCGTCCGGGTTTTACGATATCCTCGGCGGGCGGCGACCGCAAGGTTTAGGGACGCGCTTACGGACGCGCTCCCCTGCGGGTCGCGGCTAAACGGGTGCCATGGTCAGGCGTTGTCCGCCTGACCATGCGGGATACCCCGGGGGGATCACTGCCCGCGGAGGGAGGCGGTCACTTCTTGGCTGAGTCGCAGGGCGCACCATTTCCGGCCACACATGGCGCAGTAGTCTTCGCCGTCCGTGTGGTCGCGGGCGTGGATCTGCCGGGCGGTTTCCCCGTCAAAGGCCAGCCGGAACTGGCCCTGCCAGTCCAGGTTCGCCCGGGCGTCGGACAGGCGGTCGTCCCAGTCGCGGGCCCCGGGGACGCCCCGGGCGACGTCGGCGGCGTGGGCGGCGATCTTGTAGGCGATGCACCCGGCCTTGACGTCCTCGGGCTTGGGGAGCGTCAGGTGCTCGGCCGGGGTGACGTAGCACAGGAAGCTCGCCCCGTGCCAGGCCGCCATGGCGGCGCCGATGGCGGAGGTGATGTGGTCGTACCCGGGGAACACGTCGGTGACGATCGGGCCGAGGACGTAGAAGGGCGCGCCGTCGCAGAGTTCGCGCTGGCGGGCCATGTTCATCTCGATCTGGTCCATCGGGATGTGCCCGGGCCCCTCGACCATCGCCTGGACGCCGGCGCCGCGGGCGCGGGCCACCAGCTCGCCCAGCGTGCCTAACTCGGCGAACTGCGCCTCGTCGGACGCGTCGGCCAGGCACCCGGGCCTCAGGCCGTCGCCGAGGGAGTAGGTCACGTCGTACTGCCGGCAGATGGCGGAGATCTCGTCGAACATCTCGTACAGCGGGTTCTGCCGTCCGTGGTGGATCATCCACTTGGCCAGCAGGCTTCCGCCGCGGGAGACGATGCCCATCTTCCGGCCGGGGACCTTGTCCAGGTGCTCGCGGAGCAGCCCGGCGTGGATGGTGAAAAAGTCCACCCCCTGGGCGGCCTGGGCGGCGATGGCGGCGAGCATGGCGTCGCAGGTCAGCTCCTCGACCGGCGTGTCCACGATCATCGAGTAGACCGGGACGGTCCCGATCGGCACGGGGCTGTGGGCGATCAGGTGGCGGCGGATGTGGTCCAGGTCCCCGCCGGTGGACAGGTCCATCGCGGCGTCGGCGCCGTACCGGAGGGCCCACTGGAGCTTGGTCAGCTCCAGGTCCTCGCACGAGGCCGAGGGGGAGGCGCCGATGTTGGCGTTGATCTTGGTGGTCACCGCCCTGCCGATGCCGATCGGGTCCAGGCGTACGGCCGCCCCGTCCGGCCCGTCCAGGTGGACGCGATTGGCGGGGATCACCAGCCGCCCGGCGGCGACCTCGTCGCGGATCGTCTCGGCCGACATCCCTTCGCGCTGGGCGACGCGGCGCATCTCGGCCGTGACGGCGCCGTCGCGGGCGTGCTGGTACTGTGTCGTCAACGTTTCGCTCCGTCCGTCCTGCGGCGGCGCAACAGATCGGCCGCCTCCTTCTCAGGAAACGGCCGGCGTGAAGCGACATCCTGCCGGTCCGCTTCCCTACGCAGCTCACTCCGCCCGACGGCGGAATTCACTGTTCAGGTTCCAAGGGTCACTCTCAGTCCCGCAAGGGACGCCCCTAGCAAACCACAGGTCATGGTAGCAAGGCATTCGGCGCGACGCAAGTGGGAAGGGAGGAACCGGGAACCGGGAGGGAACGGGGAAGACGGGACAGGATGTCCCGTGTTGGGGAGAAAAAGCCCACGCATAGCTATGCGTGGGCATTCGTTTCCGTACTCGATCTCCCCACTCCGAAATCCGAACTTCGATCTTCGATCTTCGAACTTCGAATTCGACCTACTGGCGGTCCTCGCGTCGGACGTCGGCGATGGCGTCGCGGAGGCGGGCGGCCTCTTCGTATCGTTCCTCCTCGACGGCGCGGGCGAGGCGGCGTTTGAGCTCCTGGAGGGGGTCGGGGGGGATCTCGGCCTCGATCTGTCCGAGCATGGCCCGCAGGGCGTTGACCTCGCCGCTTTCCTGGCACAGGTCCGCCCTGCCGATGCCGGCGAAGAACTCGGAGATGCGCTTCATCCCCTCGCGCAGCGCCCTCCGGGCGGCCTTGGGGCGGCGGTTGTGCAGCGCCAGGTGGGCGCGGGCCCGGGTGTTCATCATCAGGATGTAGGGCCGGTACTGCTCCATCCCCTGCCGGTCGGGATCCTCGGCGGCGTATTGGCCGATCAGGTCCAGCAGGCGGAGGTTCCGGGCGGTGTCGCGGATGACCGCGTCGTAGTCCTCCAGGACAAACTCGGCCAGGTAGCGGTAGTAGTACTGGGTCGACTCGGCGCGGAGTCCCTTGCATTCGTCGGTGCCGATGTGGAATCCCTCGTCCGAGCCGTGGGCGTGCCGGTGGGCGCGAAGCGACTTCTCCTGGTACTCCAGCAGCGATTCGCAGTCGTGGGGCCTCTGCCCGTCAGGCCGGCCCGCCGACTCCATCTGGAGCAGGCCCAGGTCGACGCGGAGCTGTATCTTCACGCGCCCGTCGAGCCCGCGCACCTTGCGAACGGTGATGTGCCCGGGATCGTGGGGCCAACCTTCCAGAATGGGGGAGATATCCTTGCTCACGATGCGGACCTTTGCACGTGTCGCCCGAAATCTCTCACCCCATTATACACCCCCCGGCCTCGGGCTCAGAATCGGACGTTGCTGTACTGGATCTCCAGGACAGGCTGATCGCCGACCAGGACGTGCTCGCCGATCTTGACGACCGACAGCCTGGTGGGCATGGCCATGCCGTTGGGGAACTTCTCGTAGTCGTAGACGGTCACCGTGCCATCGGCGCCGGGACGGTCGGCACCGGCAGTGACCAGCCGCAGGACGCCCGTGGCGGCGTCGAAGTAATAGGCCTTGACGTCCGCGGCGCCCCCGGTGGCCGATACGCGGACCAGGTCCATGCCGTCCACGCGGACCGGCTGGCTCTCGCCGGGCGTCTCGCCGTAGCCGCAGAGGTTCATCGGCCCGCGGAGCCGGTGCAGCATCGTGCCCAGCGATTCCAGAAGCCTTCCCTTCAGCCCTGCCGGCAGGTCGGCGCCGCCGGCGTTGAACCGGACGTTGCCCCGCGCGTCGGCACGGGCGGACCACTGGCCCTCCGGAACCCGGGCCGACGCCCACAGCCTGCCGCGATGAAGACGGATGACCTGCTCGTGACGGTTGACGGCGGCGACGCCGTCGTCATCGTAGACTGTCACGATCGCGTCGGCCCGGACCGCCCCCGCCGATCGCCACGCCTTCAGCCCCCCCGCCGCGTCCATCGAGCCGCGGACCGTCTCGTTCCCGACGCTCGCCTTGCCCCCGCCGAAGCCGGTCAGGCCGGTGCACCCCGCGCAACTCCAAAGCAAGCAACCCGTTACCAGCAGGGACGTTCCTCGAGTCATCTGGGCCACTCCCGCAGATGGATCGACCCGGACCGGCCACCCGGCGACACACCGCCGGCGGCGCAATGCCCGGGTCAACATCCCCGACAGGATTCGAACCTGTAACCTTCGGCTCCGGAGGCCGACGCTCTATCCAATTGAGCCACGGGGACACGTCACCGCTCTGATTGTCTGCGCCGGCAGCCCGCGCGTCAACATAATCTCGCACCATTCTGCCGGCCACTTCTCATCATAGCACCGGTCCTTTCCCATCGCCCCTTGGCCCGGGCGGGGCGCGGGCGTATAATGCGGGCACCGGGTCCATTCAGGGAGAGACAACCATGCTGATCCGAGCGCAGCTTACCGCCGTTTCGCTCCTGCTGGCCGCCGCCTGCGGCGCCCCGGCCGCCGATCCGCAGCCCGAACCCGCCAAGGCGCCGCTGACGGCGCAGGAAATCGTCGCCAAGACCGCTGAATTCAACGCCGCCCTGCCGGCCAAGATGGAAGACAAGATCACCACCGAGCGGGAGGCCAAGGCCGCCGAGGCGTGTGCCTTCTTCCAGCAGGCGGCCGGACAGGCGGACAAGCTCGACGACGGCGCCAAGATCAACCTCGGCCGCCTGGGCATGATGGCGGGCTTTTCGGCCGGGGACGCCCCGGTGATGGGCTCGGGTGCGAAGATGATGTGGTCGGCCATGGAGCCGGGCAACGCCAAGAGAATCGCCGCCATCGCCGTCTCCTGGGCGGGCATCTTCGGCGGGGACCCGAAGCTCGCCAACGAAGGGCTGGACTCGATCCTGAAGGATCCCCCGGGGAGGAACTGGGAGGATTTCGTGGCGACCCTCAGGCCCGTCGCCGCCACCTGCGACAAGCGGGTGAACCTGGACATCAGACTGCTCAACGGCAAGGTGGCCAACTCCGCGAACCTGAAGGGCAAGGCCGTGACCCTGGATTTCTGGGCGTCTTGGTGCGGGCCCTGCATCCAGTCCACCCCGATCATCCAGAAGTACTACGACCAGCGAAAGGACGACGGGAACTTCGTGCTGATCAGCCTGTCGTGGGACCGGCGGGCTTCGGATGCCCTCCGGGGCATCCGCGAGCACAAGATGACATGGCACCAGGCGATGGACCCCGACCTGTCCAAGAAGTTCGGCATCGGCAGCATTCCCCACATGGTCGTCCTGTCCGCCGACGGGAGGATGATCTACCGGGGCCATCCGAGGTTCATGAGCCGGATCGAGTGGGCGACCGACTTCTCCCTCCGCCAGGCGCGCTACCTGGACGCCAAGGCCAAGCCCGCCAAGGACGGCCAGGCCGGCAAGACCGAATCGGCCCCGACGCCCCCGCTGCCGGCGGCTGAAAGGCCCGCCCCGACTCTCGTGCGGCCTCCCCAGACGCCCGAAGAACTGGCCGAGCAGAAATACCGCATGGCGATGGCCTATCGCCAGGCCGGCATGGACGCCAAGGCCGCCGATCTTCTCCGGGCGATCTTCAAGGACTACCCCGACACCACCGTGGCAGCCAACGTCAAGGCGGAGCTAGACAAGTAGGGCCCCGGCGCCGCCAAACCAAAGCGGGCAGATTCGAGATTCGCTCAGGAGCGGGCATAGGCGCAAAGACGTGAGCCGCGCAGCGGCGCTTGTCAGTAGCCTCGGGCGCCAGCCCGTGGACGCGGACCGCCCCCCGGCCAATCGGAGCCCCGCCAGGGGCGATTGAACCCCCCGTCAATCGCCCCATCCGGGGCTCCGTTCGGTTGGGGGCCCACCATGCCACGGGCTGGCGCCCGAGGCTACTGGCAGTCGCCGCTGCGCGGCTAAGGTCTGGAACACGAAGGGATGCGCCCGCTGGTGACTGGTATTCACCTGCAAACTCGGGATGCGCCCCCCCCATCCGCTCCCCACCATTGACTGCGCCGTTGGAATGGCTTACATTCCCCTCCCCTGGCGGGGGCGGGAGAATTGCTGGCGTAGGGCCGGCTCTCGCCTTACAGTCGCCGGATACACTGTCTGAGGACGCCCGCAGGTCCGGGCCCGCACCGTGGCGGGGCCAGGACCCGGGGCCGTTGGGAATTGAGACGCAGATGGCTGAAGACAAGAATATCGAATCGAGCGAGCAGGGCGGACCCGTCGAGGCGACCGATCAGGACGTCCAGGCGCCGGCCGAGGAGGCCGCAGAGCAGACGGAGCAGCAGGCCGAAGAGGCCGGCGACAACCTGCCGGCCAACCAAGTCACCATCACCGAAAGCGGCAAGCTCCGCAAGCACGTCGCCATCGAGGTGGCGCGGGAGCGGATCGACGCCAAGTTCGACGAGATGTTCGGCGAGCTGCGGACCTCCGCGCAGGTTCCCGGCTTTCGCGTCGGGCGCGCTCCCCGCCGGCTCATCGAGAAGCGGTTCGGCAAGGAGATCACCGAGGACGTCCGCAACGCCCTGGTCGGCGAAGCCGTCGGCAAGGCGCTGGAGGAGGCCGATCTCCGCGTCCTCGGCGAGCCGGACCTGAAGCTCGAGGAGATCACCCTCCCCGACGAGGGCCCGATGGGCATCGAGTTCGACGTGGAGGTCGCCCCCGAGGTCCGGTTGCCGGACTACGAGGGCATGGAGGTCCGCCGACCCCAGGTGAAGGTGACCGAGGCGCACGTCGACGAGGCCCTGGAAGACATGCGCCGCCCCCGCGGCACGCTCCGCCCCACCGACGCGCCCGCCGTCGAGAACGACCTCCTCGTCGCCGACGTGAGCGTCACCGGCGAGGGCATCGACGTCCAGGCGCCCCACACCGAGCTCCGCGTCGCCCCGGGCACCGTCAGCGGCGTCCCGCTGGAGGACCTGGGCAAGAGCCTCACCGGCCGGAAGGCCGGGCAGACCGCCAAGCTGACCACCGCCGTCCCGGCGGGCCATCCCAACGAGGACTGGCGCGGGAAGGAAATCACCATCTCCTTCGCCATCCGGGAGGTCAAGCACCTGGAAGTCCCCGAGCTGACCGAGCAGTTCGCCGCCGAGGCCGGGTTCGAGTCGATCCAGGAGATGCGCGACGCCGTCCGGCGGAGCCTCCAGGGCAGGGTCGCCTCCGAGCAGCGCCGCCTGATGGCCGACCAGGTGCGGCAGTATTTCATGGAGCGGGTGGACCTGGAGGTCCCCGAGGGCGTCGCCCAGCGCCACGCCGTCCGGGTGCTCCAGCGGCGGGTGGTCGACCTGATGATGCGCGGCGTGCCCCGCGAGCAGATCGAGCAGAATCTCCAGCGGCTGGAGCAGGAGGCCGCCGCCCGCGCGGCCGGGGAGCTCAAGTGGATGTTCATCCTGGGCGAGCTGTCCAGGAAACTCGACATCGACGTGACCGAGGACGAGGTGAACTCCCGGATCGCCCAGTTGGCCCGCTCCCAGAACCGCCGGCCCGAGCGGATGCGCCGCGAGCTCCAGGAGGACGGCTCGTACTCGGATCTGACGGTCGCCCTGCGGGAAGAGAAGGCGATCGCCAAGGTGCTGGAAACGGCCCAGGTCGTGGACGTGACGGCCGAGCAGGCCGAAGCGGAGGCCGCGGAGCAGTCCCCAGAGGGCAAAAAGGGCAAGAAAGGCAAGAAAGGCAAAAAACCTGCCGAAACGGAAAAGCCCGCCGAGGCGAAATCCGACGATAAGGTAGACGAGAAGCCCGATCAGACCGACAGCCGGTAACGGCAGCGGAGATCCCATGGAACCCGACCGAATCGCCCGCATCATGGCCCCCGAGTACATCCAGCGCCGCGAGATGACCCTGGAGGAGCGGCTCGCCGAGGAGCGAATCGTCTTCCTGTGGGGCGAGATCGCCGCGGGCACCGCCGGCGGGCTGATCATGAGGCTGCTGGAGCTTCAGGCGAAAAACCGCGACCGCGACATCCACCTGTACATCAACTCCCCCGGCGGCATCGTCGACGACACCCTGGCGATCTACGACACCATACAGTTCCTGGAATGCAACGTCGCCACGTATTGCGTCGGCCAGGCCGCCAGCGGCGGGGCGATCATCCTGGCGGCGGGGACCAAGGGCAAGCGATACGCCCTGCCCCACTCCAAGATCATGATCCACCAGCCCTGGGGCGGCGTGACGGGCCAGGCCGCCGACATCCAGATCCAGGCCGAGGAAATCCTCAAGACCAAGCGCATCCTCAACCAGATCCTCTCCGACCACACCGGGCGATCCGTCGAGCAGATCGAGGAAGAGACCGAGCGCGACCGCTACCTCACCCCCGCCGAGGCCAAGGAATACGGAATCGTCGACGAGATCCTCGCCGGCGCCGCCCAGACCGCCCAGAACAAGTAAAGGAACGCCCCTTCCATGGCTGACAACCAGCTCGTGCCGATCGTCATCGAACGCACAGGACGCGGCGAACGCAGCTACGACATCTACTCCCGCCTGCTCCGCGACCGCGTCCTCTTCGTCGGCGGGGCGATCGACGACGCCATGGCCAACATCGTCATCGCCCAACTGCTGTTCCTGGCCAACGACGACCCCAAGGCCGACATCAACATGTACATCAACTCCCCCGGCGGCAGCATCTCCGCCGGGCTGGCCATCTACGACACCATGCAGTTCGTCCGACCCGACGTGGCCACCTTCTGCGTGGGCATGGCCGCCTCCATGGGCGCGGTGCTCATGGCCGCCGGAACCAACGGCAAACGCTTCATCCTGCCCAACAGCAGGGTGCTGATCCACCAGCCGCTGATCCGCGGGGTCCTCACCGGCCCGGCCACCGAGCTGGACATCGAGGCCCGCGAGATCATCCGGCTCCGCAAGCGCCTCTACGAAATCCTCGCCGGGCACACCAGCCAGACCGAACAGCAGATCGAACGCGACTGCGACCGCAACAAGTGGCTGGACGCCCAGGAGGCGGTCAACTACGGCTGCGCCGACAAGATCCTCCAGCGCATGCCCGAGCTGGCCCCCGGCAAGCCACACGACGAGAACGAACCCAATCCATGACGCCCCCGACGCCACGCCAGCGGCTGCTCGCCCGACCGGCCTGCCTGGCCGCGGGGCTGTGCCTCGCCGCCGCCGGCTGCGTCGGACAGGGCGAAGACCCCCTCGTCGCCTGCAAGCGCACCGTCCGCCAGCTCGAGCGGGAAAACGCCGCCCTCACCGAAAAGCAGCTCCAGCTCCAGCAGCGCGTCGAGGACCTCCAGAAGCAGGTTGCCGCGCTCCAGGGCCTGCCGCCCGACCGGATGGCCAAGCTGTTCACCGTCGAGCGGATCGAGCTGGGGCGCTATACGGCCGGGGCGAACCTGGACGACAAGCCCGGCGACGACGGCGTCCGGGTGTACCTCCAGCCGATCGACCGCGACGGGCACGTCATCAAGGCGGCCGGGACCGTCTCGCTGCAACTGTTCGACCTGTCCAGGCCGGACGGCAACCTCATCGGCCGCTGCGACGTGCCCGCCGAGGCGATGGGCAAATACTGGTTCGGCGGCCTGGGGCGAAGCCACTACCGCTTCGACCTCCCATGGACCACCCGACCCGCCACCGCGGAAGTCACCGTCCGCGCCAGCTTCACCGACCTGCTGACGGGCAAGGCCTTCACCGCCCAGAAGGTCTGCACCGTCACCCTCGCACCATCGCCTTGACCTTCCCTTGGGTGCCACAGGCTGCTCGCAGCCTGTGCCTGTCCCCTGCGGAACGAACACGGACTGCGAGCAGTCCGTGGCACCCGCGTCCCGGGGGAGAACGTTCCCGACATTCCCAGGTTTCGTCACGATCCGCTCTCCCCCTTGGATGTCGCATTTGCCCGGGGAATTGACACGTCCGGCCGTTGCATCCTGTTGCGGTCGGGGCGATAACGGTTTATTATCCTGTCGCCCTGTCACGCGGGTATGGGTTGGTCACCTCCGGCTGGGGCATCGGCCGGGGGCGGGGCGGCAAGGAGAACGACGATGGTCGAATCGTTGGCACATCTCGATGGCATCGCCGGCGGCCTGACCCTTGCGGGGATATGGTCGTGGTGGGCGGAGCTTTCGGGGCTGATCAAGGGCTTCTACTCGGCGGCCTTCTTCTTCACCGCGCTGTTCGCGTGGCAGTTGATCGGCGCGTTGATCGGGATGGTCGGGAGCCACGATTTCGACGTCGACAGCGGCGCCGCGGACGCGGGCGGCGACGTCGACGTGGGGCACGGGGTGGACGTGGGCCACGACTTCCACGTCGATCACCCCGAGCTCGATCATGCCGGGGCCGTGCACGGCGCGGAGTCGGTGGCGGCGTTCAAGCTGCTGAGCATCCGTTCGATCCTGGCGTTCTTCATGCTGTTCACGTGGGCGGGTGCCCTGTACATGGACCAGGGCGTGCGCGTGCCGCTGGCGATGGTGTACGCCATGCTGTGGGGCAGCGGATCGATGCTCATGGTGGCGGGGCTCTTCTACCTGTTCCGCCGGCTGACCGAGACCGGCTCCCCGCGGATCGCCACCTGCCTGGGGACGCGGGGCACGGTGTACCTGGACATCCCCCGGGACGGCACCGGCGAGGTGCGGGTCACGGTCAGCGGCGTCCTGACGCACCTGAAGGCCCGCGGCATGGGCGGCCAGGCGATGACCGCCGGCACCCCGATCCGTGTCAAGCGCGTCCTGGGACCCAACACGGTCGAGGTGATGGAGGCGAGAGATTAGCATTCACATAAGCGACATCCGACCGGGGGGCCAAGGGGGCCACGGCCCGGCGGACGCTTAGGAACAGACCTGGAATCATACGTACAGAAAGGACGGTGAGATCATGTTGGACATGCATTTCCTGGCCGCGGCCACCGATGAGTTTCCGACCGAGATGTTCCTGCTGGGGCTTTTGGTTGTGTTCGTGGTCGTTTCGCTGACTTGGCTGGCCAGCCGCTACCGGCGGTGCCCGTCGAACAAGATCCTGGTGATCTACGGCAAGACCGGCAGCGGCGCGGCGCGGTGCGT
>DASRZG010000517.1:0-27354 GCA_035686585.1 Phycisphaerae bacterium | reverse complement strand
GCGCGGCCGGCGCCTTGATCGCCTCGTCGTCGGCCGGCCCCGGTCCCGCCGACGCCGCCGCCGGCGTACCAACCAACGCCAGCATGCCCACGACGGCCGCCCGGATGACCCACGTTCTGCCCCGTCTCATAACGTCGATTCTAACCGCAGCGCCAACGGCGGTAAAGCCCAGCCCCCGGGGCCCCCGCCGATTCGCTCCGGCCCTCCGGGGCTACGAACGAAGCCTGCTTCGCGGCCGGCCGCTGCCTTCCCGCGGGCAGCACAGTTGCCTGCCCTGCCCGATCGGGGCCATTGGACACGGTCACGGATCAGGGGCGCCCGACGCGGGCGCGAGGCCCTGGTGCCCCGGTTCGGGCTGGACAGCGCGGAGCGACTGGCTGAAGGCGGCGACGGTCCCTTTCCCCAGGTCGACGTCCACGAAGACGCGACGCTCCTGGTCCCGGGCTTCGTTACGGCGAACGTAGACCCAGCGCTGCTGGTTCGGCCCGCGGGGCGAGTCAGTCCGCTCATCCGGTTCGCCGAAGATGCTCAGCAACCTCTCCACGGTCAGGCGCCCCGCGCGAACGTCGTCGTCGAAGCGGACGCGGATCTGGGAGTAGTTGTCGTACGTCGCCCCGACCACTTCGACTCCGACCATTCTCGGGTCGGCCAGGTCGCGAATCTCTCGGAGGTGCCCCTCGCGGTCCACCAGGCAAAAGGACGTATATCGCGGCCCGCCGATGGCCTTGATCAGTTCGCCGTGCCAGCCCTTGCCGTCGCAGAGGAAGAGCCAGGGCACTTGCTGGTCGGCCTTCATCTTCCGCACGCGTTCGATGTCCTCGAAGATCGCCAGGGTCACGATCTGGAAATCCTCACGCTTGCCGTAAGCCTCGTACAGCCTCATCAGGTACTCGCGGTCCAGCATGATACCCGGGGGATTGGTGTTCCGAGGGTCCCAGACGTGCAGGAGGGTCACCTTGCCCAAGTGATTTCCGAGCGACCAGGGCCGCCCGTCCAGCGTCGGGGCGACCGCGGTCAAGGCCCTGGCGGCTTCCGGCGGGCCGGGCACGTAGCGTCGGCCCACGGGGTCGCCGAGATCGACGTACGGCAACGTTCCGTTGGGAATCGACCGATCGGCCAGGTGCTTGCTGAAGGCCTCCGGGTCGAAGAACTCCGCGGGCGGTTCCGTGCCATAGGTGAACGTCACCTCCTCACGGCCTCCGTCGCGCGGGTCCCAGACGACGATGCGCACCGGCAGGCGGCTTTTCCGCAAGACCCAGATGCGCCCCCACGCTGGCCCAACCCGCGACTCCATGTCGTAGATCACCAGGTCTTCCGCCACAGACGCCAGGCCGCTCAACTGCGGCGTCACGTCCTTGAGGGCCCCGCCGCTGAACGAGTCGACCACGATGCCGAGGTCGAACGTCTGGCGTTGGCCGAGCATCCGCATCAGCAGCCAGGCCATGTCGCACTGGTCCAACTGGTGGACCTGTATCTCCGTCCGTTCGACGACGTCGAAGGCCCGGACCACCTCGCCCTTGCGGCCGAACAGCACACGGGTGCCGCTCTTGAAGCGGACGCGGCCCTCGGAGCCCATCCAAAGCTCCAGCTCGCTTACTTCCGAAAGGGCGGTGCGGCGAGTCGTCACCGTCGCGCTGAACGTCTTCACCGCCGCAAACCGTTCCGCCACCTGGGCCCAGCTCGGCGTCGCTGAACCGAGCAGGAGCGTGACCGCCAGACCGACGCACGCCGCCGCTGCGGCGGTCAGCGTTACCGGCCGGACTACCCGGCGCAGGGCCGTGGCAAGCCTCGGCCATGCCCGGGGACGGCCGCGATGGGGTGACGGGGCGTCCTTTGAGGCCTCTCCCATCTCCGCAAACACCTGCTCCCTGACGGACTCCCCGAGGGCGGCCGGGGGGGCGAGCGTTCGCCGCATGTCCTTGAACATCGCCGCAAAGGCCCTGTCGTCTCCGCTATGGTCGTTCATGGGCTTGACTCCCCTGGGGGCCAGGGCTCTCTTCCAGAGCCCTGCCGTACCGTCTCTGCCACGCCGCTCGAAACGCGCGGCGGGCCCGAGCCAAGGCCGACTCGATCGCTTCCTCGGTCTTGCCTCGCCTTTCAGCCATCGCCCGCACGGTGGCGCTGTGCAGGTACTTCTCTTCCAGCAGTTCGGCCTGGACGTCCGGCAAGGACCGCATGACCTCCGCGATCCGCAGCGCCCGTTTCTCGCCCTCGCTCACTTCCTTGTCGGGCCTTGCTTCGGCGATGTGCGCAAGCTCGTCTGCCGGAAGGGACAACTCGCCTCGTCGAGCCGCGACGGCCCTGAAATGGCTTGCCACCTTGTTGCGGGCAATGCTCCGCAGCCACGAGAGGACCGACCCGTCGCCCCGAAAGCTCTCCAGCCCGGACAGCGCCGCCAGGAAGACCTCCTGGGCGACGTCTCGGGCAGCCTCGTGGTCCGGGATCATGAGATAGGCCACGTAGACGTACACGGTGTCGAAGTAGCGGTCGAAGATCTCTTGCCGGCTGAGCCCGTCGCCCATCTGCTTGCACCTTCTTCCGTTGGTCTCTCGACGCCGCTGTCCGGTACCGGGCCAGAACTATAGTCGGGCCACGGCGGGGAATCCGTCGCGGAAAGGCCGCGGAATATGCACCTCGCGCGGCGGCCCCGCGGGGGCTTGGAAACGGTGCATGGAGCGCGGTCGATACCGGGGCACAAGGTGCGGCGGCGACGCGCTCCCCTGCGGGTCGCGGCTAAACGTTTGGTCGGGGCGCCCTCGGGGAGGCCGGCCCCTGGCCGCTGAACTCGTCGCGGATGATCTCCACGTCGGGGAGGGCGTTGAGGAACTCCCGGCCGTAGCGGCGGGTGACGATGCGGTGGTCGAGGCAGACGACGAAGCCGGTGTCGCTCTTGGAGCGGATCAGCCGGCCGAAGCCCTGCTTGAAGCGGATGACGGCCTCGGGGAGCTGGTACTGCATGAACGGCACGCCGCCGGCCGCCTTGATGGCGTCGATCCGGGCCTCGACCAGCGGCTCGTCCGGCACGGCGAACGGCAGCTTGACGATGGTGACGTTGGACAGCGCCTCGCCGCCGACGTCCACGCCCTGCCAGAAACTCGTGGTCCCCAGCAGGACCTTCCCGCCATCGGTGCGGAAGCGGGCCAGCATGGCCGAGCGCGGCAGCGGCCCTCCCTGGACCAGCAGCTCGTATCCCTCGTCGGCGGCGAAGCCCGCCAGGGCGTCGGCGGCGGCTTCGAGCATGCGGTAGGAGGTGAACAGCAGAAAGCACCGCCCGCCGCTCTTGCGAATGTAGTGCTTCATCGCCTCGACGGCCGCGGGCAGGAACTGCGGGTCGTTCGGGTCGCCCAGGCGGGTCTCGAGGTAGAGCTTGGCCTGCCGGCGGAAATCGAAGGGGCTGTCCAGGCGGAGCTCGCGGGCCTCCTCCAGGCCCAGGCGGCCTCGGAGGTAATCGAACCCGGCCACGCCCGCCCGGCCGGTCGTGAGCGTGGCCGAGGTCAGCACCACCGAGCCGATCCGCTCGAACATCGTCCGGGCCAGGATGGGGGCGACGTTGATGGGCGCACAGGCCAGGAAGACCTGGCTGATCCGCCGATACGGCCGGACCGTCCGCCAGTAGGCGGACTCCTCGAACCGCTGGCTGATCAGGCCCTCGACGGCATCGGCCATCTCGCCCGCCCGCTGCTCGTAGGTGCGGACTTCCTGGCGGGGCTCGGACTCCGGCGGGAGGTCCTTGCGGACCCGGGCCAGCTCGGCCGCCAGCGTCCGCAGGGCGGGGGACAGGCTGTCATCGACCGCGCCGGGGCCGGCGATCCTGCCGTTGGGATGGACCGTCGGCGGCCCGGCGCCCGCGAGGGCGTCGAAGAAGGCCTCGGAGGCGTCCGAAGCCGCCCGCACGGCCTTGATCGCCTTCTTGTCGGCGACCATCGCCAGCAGGCCCCGGTCGTTGCGGGGATTGTACAGGTCGCGCAGCAGCAGGGAGACCGCGCCGGAGTTGACCGACATCCCGAAGTGGTCCGACGCCACCGACTCCAGCGTGTGGGCCTCGTCCAGCACCAGCAGGTCGTACTCGCCCAGCAGCTCGGCCGGGGCCGCCGGCGAACGCATCCGCAGCGCCAGGTCCGAAAACAGCAGCGCGTGGTTGACGGCCAGGATGTTCGCCTTGCGCATCCGCTCCCGGGCGCGCTGGAAGTGGCATCGGCCGAACCACTTGCACTTCCGGCCCGCGCAACTGCCCGGCTCGGCGCGGAGGTGGCTCCAGACGGCCTCGGACACCTCGAACGTCACGTCCTGGCGCGACCCTTCCTCCACATCCGCCGCCCATTGGGCGAGCTTCTCGAGCTGGTCCACCTCCCCCAGCGACGAGAAGATGCGATCCGCCCGCCCGGCCGCCATCCCCAGGCGGCGGAAACACAGGTAGTTGCTCCGGCCCTTGACCAGCTCGGCACGGAATGACACGCCGACGTGCTTGGAAAGGAACGGCAGGTCCTTGGCGATCAACTGCTCCTGCAGGGCGATGGTATAGGTCGAGACGACCACGCGCTGTTTCGCCTGGGTGGCCAGGATGGCGGGGACGAGGTAGGCGAAGCTCTTGCCGACGCCCGTGCCGGCCTCCACCAGCAGGTGCTCCCGGTCGGCGAAGGCCGACTCGACCGCCTGCGCCATCGCCAACTGCTCCGGGCGGCTCTCGTAGCCGGGGAGGGCGTTCGCCACCGCCCCGCCGGGGCCCAGGATGTCGGCGGCGGTGAGGGTCATCCGGGCGCACGAAGTTGACTGATCACCGTGTGCAGGAACCACGCCGTCCACGCCAGCGAGCAGACGGTCACGACGGCCGCCAGCAGTGTGATCAGCGCCCGGCCCCTGACGGCGCTGCTCCGCAGCGACGAGACGATCCGGTCCTTGGCCACCGTCAGCATCGCCAGCAGCACCGCCCCGACGGTGATGGGGATCGAGATGCTGTGAACGGCCGAGTACATCCACTCCCCGCGCGAAACCTGCCTGGGGTTGCCCCGGTGCAGCACGTAATACGCCCTGCCGGCGGGGTTGCCCGCCTCCACCCGCACCCCGCCGTGGATCGCCTCGCCGGACAGGACGAAGTACACCACCGAGTAGGCCAGGAAGTTCGCCAGCCCCAGCAGGATGATCCACAGGCAGATCTTGGTCCGGCGGTTGAGGTGGATTTCCGGCAGGGACGCCTGGGCCCCGCCGGGCTCGCCGATCATGTTGGGCGTCCGGTCGGTCATGGTTGTCCGTCGCCGCGCGCCCGCGGGCGCCGGCATGCGCGGCCGGTCAGGCCCGCCTGGATCCGATCACGCCGGCCAGCGGGCTCGAGGCGGTCGCGTACAGCTTTCGGGGAATCCTGCCCGCGCGGCGGGCGAAGTAGCCGGCCTCGAGGGCGTCTCGCATCGCGTGCGCCATCAGGACGGGATCGCCCGCCCCCGCGATGCCGGTGTTCAGCAGCACCCCGTCGGCGCCGAGCTCCATGGCCACGGCCACGTCCGATGCCGTTCCCACGCCGGCGTCGACGATGATGGGATAGTCCGGATCGCCCTCCTTGAGCTGCTCGAGGATGATCTCGATGTTGGCGGGATTGAGAATCCCCTGACCCGAGCCGATGGGGCTGCCGGCGGGCATGACCGCGTCGGCGCCGGCGTCCTTCAGCCGACGGGCCATTACGGGATCGTCGCTGGTGTAGCACAGCACCGCCAGGGCCTCGGCCTTGAGGGCCTTCAGCGCCTCCAGCGAGCCGACCGGGTCGGGCAGCAGCGTCTTGCGGTCGCCGAGAACCTCCAGCTTCACCCAGGCGGCGCCGGGGTTGTCCAGGCCCTCCAGCAGCTCCCTGCCCAACACCGCCGTCCGGACGGCGTCGTCGGCGTTGAAGCACCCGGCCGTGTTCGGCAGCAGCGTGTACCGCTGCAGGTCCAGAAAGTCCAGGATGCTCCTGCCCTGCGCGTCGCTCATCCGCTCGCGGCGGACGGCGACGGTCACCACCTCGCAGCCGCTGGCGGCGAGGGCGTCGCGCATCAGCTCGTAGGTGGCGTACTTGCCCGTCCCGACGAACAGGCGATTGCGGATCTCGAACCCGCCGATCCGAAGTGGCTGGATCGTTGCCTCAGACATCGTTGCTCCCGCAAGACGATGGGCCGCAGAGACGCGGAGGGCGCAGAGAAGGGAGAGTAAAAACAGACACGACCTTTCGGTAGGCCCCCACGCATGCCGTGGATCGCGGCCTACCGAAGCGAAGCAAAAAGTCTTGTTTTCTCTGTGTTCTCTGCGTCTCTGCGGCCTTTTTCTTCTTTTCTATCCGCCATTCGCAATCCGCAATGGGAAGACGTTTGGGGCTACATTAAATCGAACCCCCGTCAGGGACAACGGAAAATCCCTACCCGCCGCCGACGAGGGTGACGATCTCCACCACGTCGCCGTCGGTGAGGGCGGTGTCGGCGTATTCCGTACGCCGCACGAGCCGCTTGTTGCGCTCGACCGCGATCCGCCGGGGCTCCAGCGCCAGGAGGTGAACCAGGTCGGCGACGGTGGCGCCGGCGGGCACGTCCTGCGGCCGGCCGTTGACGCGGATCTGCATGAGGCGGGCCCTTTACGAATCGGTCCGGGCGGGGCGCTTGCGGCGCCGGCGCCGGGGAGGCCGGGCGGGCTTGCCCGTCATGCCGTCCATGGCCGCATCGAGCACCTGGTCGATCTTCTCGACGAAGACGAACTCCATCTTCTCGAGGACCTCGGGCGGGACATCCTCCAGGTGCCGCCGGTTCCGCTCGGGCAGCACCACCTTCCGGATCCCCGCCTGCCGGGCGGCCAGGACCTTCTCCTTGATCCCCCCCACCGGCAGCACCAGCCCGCGAAGGGTCACCTCCCCGGTCATGGCCACGTCGCTGTGGACGCTCCGGCCCTTCAGCAGCGAGTAGATGGCGGTGGCCATCGCCACCCCGGCGCTGGGACCGTCCTTGGGGATCGCCCCGGCCGGCACGTGCATGTGAATGTCGGAGTGGGCGAACATCTCGTCGGGGATGTCCATGTCCTTCCCCCGGCTGCGGATCAGGCTCAGCGCCGCCCGGGCGGATTCGCGCATGACATCGCCGATCTGGCCGGTCAGGACCAGGTCCCCCTTGCCGGGGTAGGAAGTGGCCTCGATGAAGATGATCTCCCCGCCGTAGGGGGTGTAGGCCAGTCCCGTGGCCACGCCGGGCACGGAGGTCCGCTGGGCGAGCTCGCTTTCGTACTCCTTGGGGCCCAGGAACGTGGGAATGTCTTTGATGTTGATGGTCTTGCGCTTGGCCTTGCCCCCGGCGATCCGCGCCGCCATCCCGCGGCAGATCGCCCCGATCTGTCGCTCCAGCTCGCGGACGCCGGCCTCGCGGGTGTAGAAGGTGGTGATGTGCCGCAGGGCGGCGTCGGTGATCCGCAACTGCGCCGGCTTCAGGCCGTTTTCCGTCAACTGCCGCGGCAGCAGGTACTTTCGGGCGATGTGGAGCTTCTCCGTCCGGGTGTACCCGGGGAGCTCGATCACCTCCATCCGGTCGCGCAGCGCCGGCGGGACGGTCGCCATCACGTTGGCGGTGCCGATGAACATCACGTTGGACAGGTCGAACGGCACGTTGAGGTAGTGGTCCTGGAAGCTGAAGTTCTGGGCGGGGTCCAACACCTCCAGCAGGGCCGAGGTGGGGTCGCCCCGGAAGTCCATGCCCACCTTGTCCAGCTCGTCGAGCATGAACACCGGGTTGCTGGTGCCGGCCTTGCGGATCTCCTGGATGATCCGCCCGGGCATGGCGCCGATGTACGTCCGCCGGTGCCCGCGCAGCTCGGCCTCGTCGCGCATCCCGCCCAGGCTCATGCGGATGAACTTCCTTCCCATCGCCCGGGCGATGGACTGGCCCAGGGAGGTCTTGCCCACCCCCGGCGGGCCCACGAAGCACAGCACGGGCCCGCGCGACCCGGGCGCCAGCCGACGAACGGCCAGGTACTCCAGGATACGCTTCTTGACCTTCTCCAGGTCGTAGTGGTCGGCGTTGAGTATCTCCTGGGCACGGTTGATGTCCAGCATGTCGGGGGTGGTCACGCCCCAGGGCAGCTCGACCATCACGTCCACGTAGGTGCGGATGACGGTGTACTCCGGGCTGGCCGGCGGGATCCGCTCCAGCCGGGTGACCTGGCGAAGGCACTCAGACTTGGTCGGCTCGGACATCTTGGTCTGCTCGACCTTGGCCTTGAGGTCCTCGACCTCCGCCGTCTGCTCGTCGACCTGCCCGAGTTCCTTCTGGATCGCCTTGAGCTGCTCGCGGAGGAAGTACTCCCTCTGGCTCTTGTCGATGCTTTGGCGGACCTCCTGCTGGATCTGCCCCGAAAGCTCCAGCACGTCCACCTGGTGGTGGAGGTACTGCTGGAGGATCTCCAGGCGGCGCAGGACGTTGGGCTCGTTCAGCAGCGACTGCTTCACGGGCGTCTCCAGCGGCAGGTTGGCGGCCAGGAAGTCCGCCAGGGCGGAGGGACTCTCGATGGAGTTGATCACCACCTGGGCCTCGTCCGGGACGTTGGGCGCCAGCTCCACCAGCCGGTCCGCCTTGGCGCGGACGTCCAGGACGCGGGCCTCCAGCTCCTTCTCCGTCCCGGGCGCGGTCACGTCCTGGACGGAGGTGACCTTGGCGCGGAAGTACGGCTCGGTCTGGCTGAAGGCGTCGATGTGCACCCGCAGGAGCCCGTGGACGATGATGGTCCGGTTGCCGTCCTCGTTGCGGAGCAGCTTCAGCACGGTCACGGCCGTGCCCACGTCGTAAAGGTCCTCCGGGCCCGGGTCCTCGACCTCGGTCTCCCGCTGCGTCAGCAGGACGATCGTCCGCTGGTCCGGGAGGACGTCGTCGATCAGACGGCGGGACTTCTCCCTGCCGACCAGCAGGGGCATGACCGTGCCGGGGAAGATCACGGTGTTGCGGATCGCCATGACGGCCGGAGTCTCCGGCAGGACCAGGCGCGGCTCTTCCCCGCCGTCCCCGGCGTCCGGTCGCCCGTCGGGGATGATCTGGGCCTCGGGCTCCTCGGGCACTTCGATCTTCGGCCTGTCGGCCTTATCGCGCTGTTCGTCGCTCATTTGGGCCCGTCCCCCTTGGGCATCTTGACCCACAGAAAGCCGTTCCGGTAGCACGCCTTGATCCCGCGGGGATCGACCCGCTCGGGCATCTCCAGCGCCCGTTGGAACGGCCCGTGGTCGATCTCCATCATGTGCATCCGGATTCGACCGGATTGATCCAGGCAGCACTCGCTGCGCTCCGGCGGGCGGGGAGAGGGGCGCTGGCCTCGAAGCACCAACTGGTGCTTCTCCACCCGCAGGTCGATGTCCTTCGGGGCCACGCCCGCCAGGTCCACCACCATCAGGTAGGCGATGCCGTCCTCATACAGATTCACCGCCGGGCTCCAGCTTTCCCTGCCTCGATACCGGTGAAAATCCGCCCCCAACACGCGGTCCAGCCACCGGCTCATTTCCCCCGCTACCGTAAAGAAGTCTTCCTCGGCCACACGGAGCGGAACGTTCATCTTCGCGTACCCCTTCGCTGGAACTCTGTTCGACATGTCAAGACGCACACCGATGCCGCTGTCTGATTGTACGCGAGCAACGGCCGGAAGAAAAGGCGAACGGCCCCGCCGTGCCGCGGACCCGCGTCGCGCTCCATGCCGCGCGCCCGACGACGGCCCCCCCGGGAGCGGCAGCGGGCGTCCTGACTTCATGCCGCCGCCCGTCGAAAGCCCGGGCTACTCGCGCTCCAGCATCAGGTACTGCTTCCCGCCGTCGCGCGTCAGCACCCGCACCCGCAGCGACTTGGCGTCCTTCGCCTGGCCCACGGCCTCGGCGAACTCCGCCGCGGTCGTCACCGTCTTGCTGTTCACCCGGTCGATCACCATACCGAGGCGGAGGCCTTTGTCCGCCGCGTCGGAACCCGCCTCCACGTCCGTCACCACCACGCCTTTGACGTCCCCTTCGAACCCGTACCGCCTGGCGAGCTCCTCCGTCAGCGTGGCGACAGTCAGCCCGAACCGTTTGGGCTGGGGCCGCCCGGTCCCGGCGTCGACGCCGGCGTACATGTCCCCCGGCTGCTGCCCCACCGTCAACGGAATGGTCAGGTCCTTCCCGCCGCGCAGGACTTTCAGCTCGATCTTCTCGTCCGGCTTGATCCGGGCGACGCGGTTGCGCAGCTCGTCCACGTCCTTCACCGGCTTGCCCGCCACGTGGGTGATGCAGTCATCCTCCTTCAACCCCGCCTTCTCGGCCGGCGAGCCCTCCACCACGCCGGTCACCAGCACCCCCTTGCTGTCCGGCAGGTCGAAGCTCCGGGCCAGCGGCTCGTTCAGGTTCTGGATCGTCACCCCCAGGTACCCGCGAACCACCTTGCCGTTGGAGATCAACTGCTCCATCACGTGCTTGGCCATGTTCGAGGGGATCGCCAGCCCCAGCCCCTCGTTGACGCCCGTCCGCGAGACGATCGCCGAGTTGATGCCGATCACCTCGCCCCGCATGTTCACCAGAGGCCCGCCGCTGTTGCCGTGGTTGATGGCGGCGTCGGTCTGGAGGAAGTTCTCGTACGGCCGGCCGCCGGTCTTGCGGCCCTTGGCGGAGATGATCCCGGCCGTGACGGTCTGGGGCAGGCCTTCCGGCGAGCCGATCGCCAGCACCCAATCCCCCACGTCCATCTTGTCGCTGTCGCCCAGCAGGGCGTCGATCAGCCCGTCGGTCTCCACCTTCACCACCGCCAGGTCCGTCTGCCAATCGCCGCCGACGATCTTCGCGTCCAGCTTCTTGCCGTCCGCCAGCACCACCTCCACGTCGTCGGCGTCCACCACCACGTGATGGTTGGTCAGGACGTACCCTTTCTCGGCGTCCACGATCACGCCGCTGCCGAGGCCCTGGAGAACGCGGTACCGCTCCCCCTCGCCCCGGCCGCCGCGGGGCGCCTGCTCGCCGAAGAAGCGCCGGAAGAACTCGTCCATGTCCACCGACGGGACGGCCTGACGCTTCTTGACGCGGACCTCCACCACCGCCGGCTTCACCGCCTTGGCCACCGTCCGGAACAGCTTGCTGATCTGCTCCCGCTCGCTCAGACCACGCAGCTCCTCGCGAACGGCAACGTTGCTGCCTTTCTCGGCCGCATAGGCGATTCGCTCCACCGCCATCGGCGCCAGGAACACCCCCGCCGCCACCCCGACCGCCAGGACCAGGTACCGCGCCGCCTTGGCACTGAACGTCATGACTCGTCTCCTTGTGCTGCCCTGCCGGCCGCCCTGCCGTCATGCGGGCGGCCCCGGCTCCTCATCCGGCCGGTATGTGATATGTCATACTGGTTTATCGTACGAATGGCTGGCCGCCTTGGTTCATTCTAGGCCGGCCCCGGACCGCCTTTGCAAGGCCGACGCACGGAATCGCCGCCAACGCCGCCGCCACGGCGCCCCACGACAGGTCCCCGACCTCCCCATACGGCGTCAGGCCGTTGACGTTCCCGCGCCAGCCGTCGCGGGCCAACGCCCGGCGGTCGCTGGTGAACACTGCCTGCGCCGGCCCATCCCCCCCGGCCGCCAGCACCTGGCGGGTCAGGTCGTACCCCTCCGGCCACCATCGCAGCTCCTCGATCACCTCCAGCGAATCCGCGAACCCCCCGGCCGCCTCGGCCGGGAACGACCGCGGCAGGCAGAGCCGGTTCTCGTAGACGTGGACCCGCGGATCGCCCGCCCGCACCGGCTCCAGGCCGGCGGGGGTCAGGTCCCGATAGACCGCCTCCGCCGCCGCCAGCCGTCCGCCCAGGTTGACCGGCGCCGGCCAGTCGACTTCGCGCAGGCTGACGTTGGCGACCTCGATGGCGCCCCGCCCCAGGGCCACCACCTCGAAGTCCCCCCGCCCCTCCGATCCCTGGTAGCGGAATGTCTTCTCGAAATGGCGCCAGCGCGGAGCGAACTGCTCCCAGTCCACACGCAGGCAGGCCGACTCGTCCCGCCACGACGACAGGCTCCCCGCGTCGGCGACGAACCGCGCCGCCACCATGTGCCCCGCACGTCCGGGCGCCCGCAGGTCCATCGCGATCCGATACACCCGCCCGGGCACCAGCGAGACCTTCTGGCGCGCCCAGCCCGGCGACAGGCGCCACCGCGGACCGAGACGCAAGATGCCGCCATCCAGGCCGGCGTTGGCCATCGACCATTCCGCCCCCAGCAGCTCGGGCCCGTCGGGCAGGGCGGGCCCCTCGGCGATGCGGACCAATTCGATCACGCCGCGGAACCGCGGATCGGCGGCCAGGACGTAGCGGACGTTGTACAGGCTCAGCAGGTGGTTGCGGCGGATCAGCCATTCCCACTGCCCGTTCTCACCCCAGGGCCGGAAGCCGAACAGCCTGGCGTGCTCGATCGGCGACAGCGGGCCGTAGGAGGAGATGCTCTCGAACCCCAGCGTCGCGCACGTCTTGGGCAGCAGCAGCTCGGCCGGGCGGGCGTGGTAGGAGTCCGACAGCCCCCACACACGGTAGGGCCCGTCCGCGGCGTTGGCGCGGAGCCAGCGGGCGGCGGGTGAATTGTCGGGGTCAAACGCCTCCTGCCCGCCGGCGGGCATGTCCACGAACCGCGCCACCATCCCCAGGTCCGCCAGCAGCAGGGCAACCAGCCACCACGCCCGGCCCCTGGGGTCGCGCAGGAAGAACCACACCGCCGCCGCCGTGGCGGCCGCCAGGGCGACGGGCACGTAGATGGCGGGCGAGAGCGGATGCAGGGCCCCGCGGATGGCCTCGACGGGCCCGGACACCACCTTCCACGCCGGCCACCAGCCCCACCGATCCCCCAGGCCCAGCAGCCCGATCACGATCACCGACCCGGCCATGCAGATCGGCAGCCAGTACCGCGACCACTGCCGGACCGTCCGGGCGAGCTTCGGCGGCGGGTCTGTCGCGAGGGAGTGAATCGCCATCGCCGCCAAGGCCGCCAACGCCATGTCCACGCCCAACAGCATCCGCGCGGGACAACGCAGCGAACCGAAACCGGGAATCGCGTGGATCAGGCGGTAGGTGGGCAGGTAGTATCCCAACGACCATAGGATCGACGCGATCAGGATCCAGGTCCACGCACGAACCAATGAGGTCAGGTCCGCGCGGGGAGTTAAAACCCACGGAAAGCCTTCCGTGGGCTTTCGTTGCGCGGGCGCCTCCCGACGGGGACGCCGATAGAGTCGCCACATCCCCCCCACCGCGAGGACCAACGTCACCAACCCCACGTACCCCAGCATCTCGCTCTGGTGCCACGGACCCCACCACGTCTGTCCGTAGAAGTTCGGCGTCCGCGTGCCCATCAGGAACGGGAAGAACGCCAGCACCGCGGACAGCGGCGAGAAGGAGTTCTCCCCCGCCACCGCGTACGGGATGCCCGACCGCATGCTCCCGCCGAAGCCCCTCAGCGTGGTCACGATCTGCGGGGCGTTGAGCATCACCCCCCCCGCCACCGCCGCTGCCGCCGTCAGAACCGCTCGCCGCCAGGGCCGGCCCCGCAGCAGCAGGTACGCCCCCCAGATCAGCGTCATGTGCACCACCGTCGGCCAATGGCCCGTCGCCAGCGCCAGCGCGAACACCGCCGCCATGGCCACCAGCCCCCCGCCGCACCTGGTGCGGACCCGCTCGACCGCCCACAGGCCCCACGGCAGCAGGGACGCCGCCTGGATCAGACCCAGGTGGACCCGATGGGCCGCCAGGAAGCCGCTGAACATGAAGGCCGCCGCCCCGAACACAGCCGCCGGCCTGAGCAGCCCGATCCGCCGCAAGTACAGGTACGCCCCGCCGCCGGCGGCCGAGAACGCCGCGAAGACGCTCAGCGAATACGCCAACGTCGCCGGCAGCACCGCGAACAGCCAGGTGGCCGGGAAGCACAGCGCCACCTGCGGGTCGGCGGCGAAGGGAACCCCGGCCGCCTCCGCCGGGTTCCACCGCGGCCAGTCCCCCGCCGCCAGCGCCCGGCCGGCCAGCGTCCGCGCGGGCAGGAAGTACACCGCGTCGTCCTCCCCCGCGGACGTAGGGTGCGACCACAGCGGATACAGCACCGCCATCGGCCCCAGGATGAACAAGCCGGCAATCAGGGTCTTTCGGAGCATTCCCGCAGCCTCATCCGGACCCGGCGGTCCGGGGGGACCATTGTACCGGGCGGGGTGCAGGCGTGAAACGGACAGACAGGGGGATACGCTGGGGTGCCACAGGCTGCTTGCAGCCTGTGCGGAATGGGGAGGGGTGCCTGCCGAACGTTCCCCCCACCTGCCACACGGGCTGCAAGCAGCCCGTGGCACCCAGGCCCCGCGGGGATCCCCGCCTCCTTGCGTCCACTCCCCCGAATCCCTAATCTCTGGGTTGGTTAACGACGCTCCGCCGACGACGGAAAGAGGAAGGGCCGAATGACCCTCCGCGCGGTGATGGTTGGTTTGCTGCTGGCCGTGCTGATCGGCGGGTTCGGGTACGTCAACGACCAGGTCTTGAACCTGGAGAGCGTCACGGCCGGGACGCTGCTGCCGATCAGCGTGTTCGCGCTGCTGGTGGTGGCGGTGCTGGTGATCAACCCCGCCCTTTCGCTGCTGGGGCGGCGGTGGCGTTTCCGCCCGGCCGAGCTGGCGTGGATCGTGCTGGCGATGCTGGTGGCGTGCAGCATCTGCGGTCGGGGGCTGATGGAGACGTTCACCCAGACGCTCGCCCTGCCCGCCTGGCACAACGCCCGCAGCCCCGGGTGGCAGCAGCGCGGGCTGCTGGGGTGGGCGCCGCCGGAGCTGCTGGTGCTGCCGGAGCCCGGGGCCGAGGCCGCCACCGACGACTTCTACCGCGGCAAGGCGCCCCCCAACGGCCGGATCGGCCTGGAGGACATCCCCTGGCGCCACTGGGCGGGCCCGCTGGGGCGGTGGCTGCCGCTGGTGCTGCTGACGGCGGTCTCGTCGATCTGCATGGCGCTGATCGTGCACCGGCAGTGGGTCCGGAGGGAGCACCTGCGCTACCCGATCGCGGAGGTCGCCCGGTCGCTGATCGCGCCGGGCCCCAACGGCGGGCTCGGGCCGGTTTTCCGCGCCAAGGGCTTCTGGGTGGCGCTGGCGGCCGTGCTGTTCGTCCGCGTGCTGGGCGGGCTGCACGCGTGGTTCCCCAACACCCCGGTGATCTCGCTGCGGATCGACCTGCTCGGGGCGCGGCACCTGTTTCCCTTCCTGGCCAACGTCCAGTGGGGCTACGGGCTGCTGTGGCCGATGCTCTACCCCACGGTGGTCGCCTTCAGCTTCATGCTGGCCTCGGAGATCACGCTGAGCATGGGCCTGTCGCAGTTCCTCTGCGCGATCGTCGCGGGGACGCTGGTGTCGTTCGGGGTGGACATCTCCGTCGACTACATGACGGGCGGGTCCTTCGGCTGGCAGCGGTTCGGCAGCTACCTGGCGCTGTTTCTGATCCTGGTGTACGTGGGGAGGGGCTACTACCTCCGGCTGCTGAAGGAGGCGCTGACGTTCCGGCGGCAGGAGGGGGTGGAGCCCTACGCGGCTTGGGCGTGCCGCATCCTGCTGGTCTGCCTGGCGGCGGCGACGGTGATGCTGGTGGGAATGGGCCTGAGCTGGCCGCTGGCGCTGCTGACGGTGGGGCTGATCATGCTGACGTTCGTGTGCCTGTCCCGGATCAGCGCGGAGACGGGCCTGTTCATGATCCATCCGCGATGGCAGGCGCTGGGGGTATTCCTGGGCCTGTTCGGCGCCCACGCGATGGGCCCGACGGCGATCATCATCGTGGGCATGGTCTGCGCGATCCTGGCGGTGGACCCCAGCCAGGCGGTCATGCCGTACTTCCTCAACGGCCTGAAGGCGGCCGATGACCTGGGCGTCCGGCCCGCGCGGGCGGGGATCGGATCGGTGGGGGTGTACGCGGTCGTGCTGGCGGTGGCGGTGCCGGTGGTGCTGTGGGCGAACTACAACTACGGCCTGAGGCCGAACGAATGGAGCATCGACCGCGTGCCGACGATGGCGTTCCGCGCCGCCGACGCCGCCGCCAACGAGCTGGAGTTCCGGGGCCGGCTGGCGGAATCGTTCGGGATGGACCTGCCGGCGCGGCTGCTGGCGGTCCGCCCGCGGCGGGCGTTCCTGTGGTGGGCGGGGGCGGGATTCCTGGCCGTACTGCTGTTCGGGGCGCTCCGCCTGCGCTTCCACTGGTGGCCGCTGCACCCGCTGATCTTCCTGGTCTGGGCGACCTGGCCGATGCAGGAGTTCGGGCATTCCTTCCTGCTGGGCTGGGCGTTGAAGAAGCTGCTGACCAAGTACGGCGGCTACGCCGCCGTCCGCCGCGCCACCCCGGCCGTGATCGGCGTGATCCTCGGCGACATCCTCGGCGCCGCCATCTTCATGGGCGCCGGCGGCCTCTACTACGCCGCCACGGGAATGGAGCCGCAGAGGTTCTCGATCTTCCCAAGATAGACAGGCGAAACAGCAAATCCGAAATCCGAAACTCGAAATCCGAAGCAAATCAGAAGCACGAAGCTCGAGAGAAGCCGCAGATCAAACCACCACCTGCATCCGGTCCCGCTTGCGTTTTCGCGGACCCACAACGGGCCGGACCGATGCACCCCGGTCTTTGTCGCCTCTCCCCCGTTGCTTCTTCTCCGCTCCTTCTTTGGTGCTTCTTCGCTGCTGTTTCCTTCGTGCTTCGGGTTTCGTATTTCGCGTTTCGGATCTACTTCTGTCGTTTCCCCGCCAGCTCGACCGCCAGGCGAATGGCCGCCTTCATCGACGCGGGGTTGGCCTGGTCCTTGCCGGCGATGTCGAACGCGGTGCCGTGGCAGGGGCTGGTGCGGATGATGGGCAGGCCCAGGGTGAGGTTGACCGCGTCGTCGAACGCCAGCAGCTTGATGGGGATCAGGCCCTGGTCGTGGTACATCGCCACGACGCAGTCGTACTCACCGGTGAGGGCTCGGTGGTAAATGGTGTCGGCGGGGAACGGCCCGTCCACGCGGATGCCCGCCTCCGACGCCATCAGGATGGCCGGGGCGATGATCCGCTTCTCCTCGTCGCCGAACCGCCCCTCCTCCCCGGCGTGCGGGTTGAGCCCGCAGACGGCGATGCGGGGCTTCTCGATCCCAAACAGCTCCCGCAGGGCCCCGTCGGCCAGGTCGATGGGGTTGAACACGCAGCCGATGGTGAAGCCGTGGCGGATCTCAAACAGCGGCTCGTGAATGGTCGCCAGCACCACCCGCAGTTGGGGGGCGACGAACATCATCGCGTAATGCTTGGCCCGCGTCCGCTTGACCAGCAGCTCGGTGTGCCCGGGAAAGGGGTACCCCGCCAGCCGCCACGCCTGCTTGGAGATGGGGGCGGTGACCAGGGCGTCGAGAAGGTTGGTCTGGGCGGCGGCGATGGCGTCCTCGACGAAGGCCATCGAGGCCCGCCCCCCGTAGTGCGTCGGGGCGTGCTCGCCGGCGGCGGGGGTCGCCAGCTCGTCGTAGTCCAGCACCACCACCTCGTACGGGTACCGCCGGATCGACTCGTGATGGTCGCGGACCCAGCGGAAATCCACCTCCGCCCGGTCAGCAAGATAGGCGAACTGCTCGCTGAACCCGAACACCACAAACCGCGCCAGGGAGCGAATCGACGCGTCGGCCAGCGCCTTGACGACAATCTCCGGGCCGATCCCGCACGGGTCGCCCATGCTGATCCCGATTGTCACCTTCTCGCCGGCCATGGTCTGCCCGTTCAAACGGCCCGCGGACGCAACCCGTCAAGACCCTGTCCTTCCGGTCCATCATGGAGCCTCCGCTACCTTCCTCTGCCGGGGGTGCCACGGGCTGCTTGTCAGCCCGTGTTCCTCCCCAACGCGGGCGAGCACAGGCTGCAAGCAGCCTGTGGCACCCATCCGTCACATAGACCCGGGTCCTACGCAAATCCTTCTTCGCGCAGCCTCTCCAGCGTCAGCGGCCCGGGGCCGGCGATCTGCTGGAGATACCGGCGAACGTACTTACCCATGATATCCAATTCCACGTTCAGCGGGTCGGAAATCCGCACGTCCGCCAGCGTGGTCCGCTCCAGCGTCGCCGGCACGATCGCCACGGAAAAGTAGCTTCGCTCGACGGTTACGAGCGTCAGGCTCACCCCCGCCAGCGCCACCGAGCCCTTGGGAACCATCTGGCCGGTCACGGCGGCATCCGCCGAGAGGTGGATCACGTGCCCGCCCCGGCCCCGCTCGACCCGCGCCACCTCGGCCACCGCGTCGACGTGGCCCTGAACCAGGTGCCCGTCCAGCGCCCCGCCAAGGGCAAGGGCGGGCTCGAGGTTGACCCTGGCCCCGGCCGACAATCGGCCCAGGGTGGTCCGCGAGATGGTCTCGGGCACGGCGTCGAAGTCCGCGACGGACCCGTCGATCGCCGACGCCGTCAGGCAGGCGCCGTCGACCGCCATCGACGCGCCGAGGGAGAGCCCCCGCGCCAGCGGCCCGACGTCGATCCGGAGCCGCTTGCCCGCCTCGGTCGCCCGAATCGCCACCACGCGTCCGACGTGCTGGATGATCCCTGTGAACACCCCGGACATGCTAGAGCGCCCGGCCTTCGCTGGCAAGAGCCCGGCCCCAGGATGCCCGGGCCCCAGGAGTGCATGGGCCCTCGGAAACGGCTGCCCCGGACCAGCCGCGGTTTGGCTTGTCCGACGACAGAATCGGCCCGGGCCGGCTCACGACGTCAGGGTCGGTGGACAGTCCTCTGGTGAGCCGTACCCGGGCCATTTTTGCCGGTGTTCCGCCTGTCTGCACCACGGGGGCCGCCTGGATCGCACGGTACCCGCGGCCCTGCGGGGACGTCGTCCCGCTGGCTTCAAGCCGGTGGCAACCAAGCATCCCGCTGCATCACGACTTGCACATCGCCTTCCTGCGCACCCCGCGTGCTCGCTCCACGAGCACTCTCATCCATGCCGAGACGGTGGGGCCCAAGCCCGACCTCAGCCCTGCGGCGGTGAATCCACGATCACGTTCACGGGCCCGTCGGCCTGCGACCGGATCGCCATCTTCGCGCCGAACACGCCCATTTCCACGCCGACGCCCTCGTCGCGCAGGGCCTGGAGGAAGGCCTCGTGCACGGGCCGGGCCTGCTCGGACCCCGCCGCCGCCACAAAGGCGGGCCTGCGGCCCTTTCTCGCGTCGGCGAGCACCGTGAAGTTCGATATCGCCAGCACCCGCCCGCCCACGTCGCGGACGGATCGGTTCAGCTTGCCCGCCTCGTCGGTGAGGATCCGAAGGTTGGCGACCTTCTCCGCCAGCCATCGCGCCTGGGCCGCCCCGTCGTCGACGCCCACCCCGGCGTAGACCAGCAGGCCCTGCTCGATCCGCCCGACGATCCGGCCTTCCACCTCGACCTCGGCCCAGGCCACGCGCTGGATGATCGCCCGCATGGCTCAGGCCTCCCCCGGGCCGTACTGCCCGGCCGTTCTTGCCGCCACGGACGCCACGCGCCGCGCGAGGTCGTCCGGGGCGAGCACCCTCACTTGGTCGCCGTAGCCGAGGACCCACCAAGTGATCTCCCCCAACCCGTCGACGCGGGCGTGGAAGTCGATGGACCCGTCGTCGCGCCATTGGACGCGCTGGCTTCGGTGCCAGTTGACCTCGGCCACATTCCCGGCCACCGCGGGGGCGAACCGCAGGTGAACGTCGTGCATCTGGCCCTCGGGGATCATGCTCCAGGCGTCTCCGAAGGGGTGGTCGTCCACGCCGCCGCGGGGGGCGAAGGTCTGGTCGGTTTCGGTGAGCTTCTTGATCCGCAGCAGCTTGAAGGTCCGCTGCTGGCGGTGCCGGCGGGACCACGCCACCAAGTACCACGCCCTGCCGACAAACCGCAGGGCCAACGGCTCGACCGTGAGGGTGATCTGCTTTCGATCGTAGAAGCTGATGTACACCAGTCTGCACACCCGCCGCCCCGCCACGGCCTGGACGAGCCGGTCGAACAGGTCGTCCAGCCCCGTGTGGCGCGCGGTCGGCGGCGGCTGGATGCTGACCCGCTGCAGGACCGTGCCCAGATGCTCGCGGACGGCGGCGGGCAGGACGCTTTCCAGCTTCATCGCCGCCCGCTCGCCCGCGCGGGCCATGGGAAGCACGCCGGAGGAGGCGGTCCGCCGTGTCGCCACCAGCATCGCCAGCGCCTCCGGCAGCGTCACGTTCAGCGGGGGCAGGAAGAAGTGGTTGTTGATCCGGTACGTGCCCGCTTCCCGGTCGAAGTAATACGGCACGTGGGCCATCTCCAGGACGTTCAGGTCGCGGAAGACCGTTCGCCGGCTGACCTCCAGCTCCCGGGCAAGCTCATCCACGGTCCAGTTCCGCCCGCTCTGGAGCATCGTGATCAGCCGCAGCAGCCTGTAGATCCTACTGACACGCATAAGTACTCTCCTTGTAGGAACACGTAGTGACAGCAGTATGACACTGCAGGGATTTTCCCCCCGATTAATTTCGGAAATGCATGCCTTCCGCGGGGGCGGCCGGGGCCCGGGAGGTCACTTACCGGGGGCCGTCGCCGCCGCGGGGGCGACCACGGGCACGGGCCTGGTAGTCGGACCCACGATGGCCTCCTCGGTCGCCATGACGACGTTCTGCTGATCCAGCAGCGTGCCGGTCAGGCGGGTCAGCTCGGCCAGGGCGGTGTTGTACTTGATGAGGGCGTCCAGTTCGAGCCGGGCGGCGGCGGCGAGCTGTTCCTGGGCGCCCAGCTTGAGCTGGAGGAACTCGGGGGTCAGCAGGCCGCGGATCTTCTCGGTGTCCTCCAGCGCCTGCAGCTCGACCCTCTTGGCCTCCTTGGCCCGCTGCTGGGCGAGGTACTCTTCGTAGGTGGTCTCGATCTGGCGGATGGCCTCGTTGACGGCCACAGCCACCTGGTCGGCGGCGTTGTGGTAGACGGTGGCGGCCTTGAGCTTCTCCAGCCTGCGCTTGGACAGTTCGGCCCGGGGCCCGCGGTTGCCCAGGGGGTACTCGAAGACCAGCCCGGCGGCGTGGCTGTAGAAGTCCATGGTGATCATGTCGCCGATGGCGCCGCCGCCGTCGCCGCGGAGACCCTGGACGCTGGTGGAGGCGACCGCGTTAAGCACGGGAAGGGTCTCGTTGCGGGCGATGCGAACGGCCACGTCGGCGGCCTTGATCGCCAGGTACGCTTGCTGCAGGATGGGGTTGCGCTGGATCGCCAGCTCGATCTGCTCGGTCGGATCGTACGTCACCAGCGAGTCGGCGGGCTCGTCGGTCGGGACGATCTCGTACCGCTTGCTGGAGACGGGCATCCGCGGGTCCGATAGCAGCCGCGCCAGCAGGTCCTGCACGTCAAAGATCTGCTTGCGGGCGCGGACCAGCGCCGCCCACCGCGCCAGGACGGCGGATTCGGCCTGCTTGATCTGCACCTGGGTGGCGTCGAGCTGGGCCCGCTTCAGCACCCGGTCGTGCGTCTGGATGGTGATGACCAGCAGCTTCTGCTGGATGTCGGCGTCCTGGCGGGCCTGCACCAGCGACCAGTAGGTGCTGATCACCTCGGTGACGCTCTTCTCCAACTGCTCGCGGAAGGCCGCCAGGGAGACGTCGTGGTTGACCCGGGCGATCCGCAGCTCGCCGAGGTTATAGTTCATCCCGCCGAACCGCAGCAGGGGCTGGGTCAGCTCCAGCGACAGGACCGACTCGTAAAACGGGTTGATGTCGATGAAGGGGCTGTTGTCCTTCGTCCGGGTGACGTCGTACTTCAGCTCCAGGTTGGTGCCGATCACCGTCCGCGTCCGCGCGCCGACCTCCAATGGCATCGTCCGCGTCTTCGTGCCGGTCAGCAGGCTGGCCGTCCGCTTGTCCACGAAATCGTGGAACGTGCTGGCGAACACCGTCACGTCAAACGCCGACGCGGCCGACACCATGTCCGTGTAGGCGATCGCCGGGTCGAACGAGACCACACGGATGTCCAGGTTGTTGACCATCCCCAGCCGGACCGCGTCCTGCTTCGACAGGCATACGGCCGGGAGCTTGCATTCCATCCCCGCCGGCTCGATCGGGAGCTTGTTCGCCCGCGCCAGCGCCAGGGCCTCGGCCAGGGTCATGGTCACGTCCTGGAGCTTGCGGTCGATCCGGCTGGTCAGGCGGTCGGGGTCGCGGACGATCGTCACCGGCACCGTGGGCCGGGTGACGATCTGCTGGATCACATTGAGGCCCTCCTCGCCCGCCCGGGGGGCGGGGGAGGTGCTCCGTGCCCACTCCTGGTAGCGATTGAGCAGATTGATGTCGATTCGTCCCGGGGAAATGCACCCGGCCAGCACCACAGCAGCCAGGAGCCCACAACCCAGCCCAACGCGGTTTGTTGCAGTCATAGCGGTCAGCCCATTCCATCTCGTCGCTGGCGGTTCGAGCCGATGTCCCATGCCAGCCCCCTTTGTACCCGGATTAGCCTCCTATTTGTATGGGAAAAAAGGCCTTCCCGGACCGACCTAATATACATGCATCAAGGGTTGGGCGTTGCAATGCTCGGGGGCGGGGGCAATAATCGTTGCTGCGCGAACGAAGGAAGGAACTCGCCCATGGCCAAGTTGGATGATATTTTCAAAGCCTACGACATTCGCGGGGTCTACCCCAGCCAGGTCGATGAGGAGATCGCCTGGAAGGTCGGCTACGCGACCGGGCAGTTTCTCCGGTCCCTGCTCAGCGGCTACGACCGGGGCCAGGCCAGCTCCAACCGCCTGGCGGTCGGAAGGGACATGCGCCCCCACGGCCGGCCGCTGACCGAACACCTCATGCAGGGCATCCTCGCCAGCGGGCTGTCGTGCGTGGACCTGGGGCAGGTGGACACGCCCATGGTCTACTTCGCCATCAACCACCTCGGCGCCTGCGGGGGCGTGCAGGTGACGGCCTCGCACAATCCGATCCAGTACAACGGGTTCAAGATCTCCGGCCAGAAGGCCCGGCCGGTCGGGGAGAACACCGGTCTCAAGGAGATCAAGCACATCGTCTCGACCATCCGCCGCACCCAGACCGCCGCCGGGCAGGTGCAGATCCAGCCCATGGACCTCTGGGGCGAGTACGCCAGGCACGTCCGGCAGTTCCTGAAGCTCTCCCGCCCGCTGAAGATCGCCGTCGACGCCTCCAACGGCATGGCGGGCAAGATGATGCCGAACGTCTTCGACGGGACGGAGCTGGAGATCGTCCCGCTCAACTATGCGTACGGCGGCGAGTTCGCCCATCCGCCCAACCCGCTGATCGAGGCCAACCTCCAGCAGGTCCGGCAGGCGGTCCGCGACAGCGGGGCCGATTTCGGCATCTGCTTCGACGGCGACGCCGACCGGTGCATGTTCGTCGACGAGCGCGGCGAGATCGTCCGCTCCGATCACATCACCGCCCTGTTGGCCAGGCACTTCCTCGCCCTCCAGCCGGGCGCCACCGTCGTCTACGACCTCCGCTCCAGCCGGGTCGTGCCCGAGGAAATCCGCGCCGCCGGCGGGGTGCCCCGGCGCGAACGCGTCGGGCACGCCTTCATGAAAAAAGCCATGGCCGATTCGCACGCCATCTTCGCCGGCGAGCTCAGCGGGCACTTCTACTTCCGCGACAACTACAACGCCGACTCCGGCGCGATCGTCTTCGCGGTGGTCGCCTCGGTCGTCTCGGCCGGCTCCCAGACGCTGAGCGATCTGATCGCCCCGCTGAAACGGTTCGCCCAGAGCGGGGAGATCAACTTCCGCATCGACGACAAGCAGGCCAAGATGGACGAGCTGGCCGAGACCTTCTCCGACGCCGAGATCGACCACCTCGACGGCGTGACGATCGAGTACGACGACTGGTGGGCCAACGTCCGGCCGTCCAACACCGAGCCGCTGCTGAGGCTCAACCTCGAAGCCCGCGACGACGACCTCCTCCAGCAGTGCCTCAAGAAGGTCGAGTCCATGCTCGGCGAGCCGGTGCATGAATAGACGGAGAGGGATGGTCGATTGGCGATTGCCGATTGTCGATGGAGGGCCGCGGGAGCGGTGGCGGCCCTGTTGGCGGGGCTGTGCCTGGCGGCGGCCGCGAACGACAGGCCCGCGTCGCAGCCGGACCCCGACCTCAAGCGGCAGCGGGAGATCTGCTTCCCGGGGACGTCGGATCGCCTCGTCAAGACGTGGACCGGCGACCGGATCGTCCTGTGGTCCGACGCGCCCATCGACGGGCAGGGCCTCCTCAAGGAGCTCGCCGCCGCCGGGGCGCAACTCCAGGCCCTGCTGCCGCGGGCCAACGCTGACTCCCGCCCGTCCACCCGGCCCGCGGAAGAGGCCGTGGCCCTGGCCGTGTACGCCCGCGCCGCCGACTACCGGCGCCTGTGGCGGCGCGTGGGCGAGCACTACGGCGGGGTGCTGCCGCCGATCACCACGCAGGGGTACTCCTGCCGCGTCTTCTGCGCCACCAGCTTCGACGCGCCCGAGCAGTTCGCCGCACGCCGGTCCGTCCTCTGCCACGAGTTCGCCCACGTCTGGCTGTACCGCCACCGCGGGCTCCGCAACGACGGCAACTGGCTGACCGAGGGCCTGGCCGGGGCCGTGCAGCTCAAGGGCCACCCCGCCTCCGGCGACCGGCGGGAGTTCGCCCGGTGGCTCACCGACGGCAGGATGCTGCCGCTGAAGCGCCTGATGGACCTCGACCGGATCGAGCCGAAGGACTACTGGCAGGCCATCACGCTGGTCGAACACCTTGCCGCCACCCGCCCGCAAGACCTGCCCGCCGTGGTCGCCGCCTTCAACCAACGCCGCTCCGCCAACGCCATCGTCACCGACGTGCTGAAGACCGACTTCCTGTCCCTCCAGCGCGGATGGACGGACCACGTCAAACGCCAGGGAGCCCCGCCACCGCCCTCCACCGCGCCCTTCTCTCCGGGATGATTCCCAAACGCCTTGGCGGAATCCCCCCCCCACGCCCCGGCGCTGCGCCGCCGGGGACGAGCCCCCCACCCGCGCACTCCCCCGTCATTCCCCCCGCATAATCGACACCCGTCTCCCGACTGTTTACAAAACCCACGTTTGTAAACACCCAGGAAACTCAGATAAATACATATATCATTTGATGTTATGCGCCTTCTGCGCCTGTTTCCCCGGACCCGTGTAAACAGGTGGCGACGCCCTGCACCAGTTCATTGAATTCTCAGCCTTCCCAGATTTACCGTTTTCCAGGAGTCGCCCGAAGCCTAGTGAAAAGGCGAGGCATGGTCTAAGGGGTCCGCACGGGACTGGGTGCCCCGGACAAGGCGCTGTCTGCCCCCAACGGGGCAGGCTTGTCCGGCTTCTCCTCTCCCAGTCTGGGTCGGCGTTGTCCGTAGCCGTGCCCAGGGACGTCCCGCTCCAACGGCATTCCTCTCGACCCGCCCCCCTTCCGGGCAGAGGTTCGACCTCAATCCCCTCCGCCGGGACAGTCCTATGGCACCGTTGCGAACTGCGCAGTACGTGTTTAGCGGGACGTGGGTGCCACGGGCTGCTTGCAGCCCGTGTGGGCACGGGGCGGACGCTCGGCGGGCACCTGTCCCCATTCCGCACAGGCTGCAAGCAGCCTGTGGCACCCAGGATAAGTGCCGTGCCTGGGAAGGAATACTACGTCGCTAAACACGTACACTACGCAACGGTGGCACCCACCCCGCTGAACCGGGCGCCCCCGGAGAGCGCGTCCGTTCCCGCACACTATGCCTGGACGTGCGCCCGTACCCTCCGCGCGGAGGCTCCCGGGGCATGCGAAGACACATGGTCCGGCCGGCGACGCGCTCCCCTCCGGGTCGCGGCTAAACGAGGCAACCGAGACGTGAACCGTGGATCAGGAGCCCGGCTTGGCGTCGGGGCCGGCGAGCAGCTCGTGCGCCTTGGCGAGCTGCTCGGGGATGTTGATCTTCTGCGGACACTTCGGCAGGCACGCCCCGCACTCCGTGCAGTGGGAGGCGTCCTTGAACGCGTTGTAGGGCCAGTCCACGTCGAACAGGGCGTAGTCGCGCCGCGACCCCTCGGAGAGCCCGTAGATCCGGGAGGCGTTGGCCAGCCGGAATATCTCGGAAATCCCCACGGCCTCGGGGCACGGCATGCAGTACCGGCACCCGGTGCACAGGGCCTCCGAGGCGGCCTCGAACCGCCCCAGGGACTCGTCGACGGCAGCCTGCTCGGCCGGCGAAAGGGGACGCAGGTCGGAGGCGATTCGGCGGTTCTCGGCCAGCTCTTGGGCGTTCATCATGCCACTGATGGCGCAGGTGACGCCCGGCCTGTTCAGGACAAAGCGGAAGGCGGCCTCGGCGGCCGAGCGGACCGACGCGGCGCCCATCAGCCCGCGGATCACCTCCGAGTCGTAGCCCAGTATCCCGCCATGGAGCGGCCCCATGACGATCACGCCGATCCCCAGCCGGCGGGCCTCGTCGATGGCGGGCTCGTTCCGGCGGTCCAGCAGGTTGTACTGGAGCGTGATGGACTCGAACTCGCCCGTCTGCAGCAGGGAGATCATGTTCTCCGGCGTGTCGTGGGAGGTCAGCCCCACGTGCCGGATGAGCCCCTCGTCGACCGCCTTGCGGACGCCCGCCAGCGTGCCGCCGGGGGTGGAGGCGATCTCGTTGAACTGCCGCCACTCCAGGCCCCATAGCTGGTAGAAGTCCAGGTAGTCCACCTGGAGGCGCCGCAGGCTCTCCTCGATCGTCCGGCGGGCGGCGTCGGCCGTCGGGTACTTCGGGCAACTGCACTTCGTCGAGATCAGCACGTCCTGCCGGGAGACGCCGCGGAGCCCCTCCCCGATCTTGATCTCGCTGGTGGAGGAGCAGTAGGTGTTCGACGTCTCGAAGTAGTTGAACCCCGCGGCCGCGGCCTGGAAGACGAGCTCCGCCCACGGGCCGACGTCGTCGCCGTGCATCCGCATCGCCCCGAATCCGATGACCGTCAGATCCAGTCCCGTCCGGCCGCAAGGGCGTTTCTGCATCGGTCCACCTCCGTCACTGCCCCCCGACTCCACTGCCGCGGCGGCCTCGCCGTCGCCTTGGCGCCATCTTACGCCACCGGCGTGCCTCGGGCGAGTACCTGTTTAGCCGCGACCCAAAGGGAAGCGCGCCCCTTCCCGCACACTGTGCCACAATGGCACGGTTGCGGACAACGCATCCGTGGCACCCGGTTTCCGAACGACGAAACACCAACGCCGCCGAACGGCAAGCCGGTTCCGGGAGGTCGGGTGCAATCGCTGGCCCTCAGCTCGACCCCGGCCTCCTCACCGTCCGTCCGCGGCAGCGGGAACGTCCCCTCCTCCCGCCGCTTGCACCACATGGCGTACTCGTCGCCGAAATCGGTATGGTGTCCCCCGAATATACGCGAAGCAGCTTTGGCACCATCCAGCAAACGAGTATCACCCCACAGAGAACAACCGT